>JANOWR010000072.1:0-42354 GCA_031417995.1 Polaromonas sp.
GGTGGCCACCGCCAAGCGCGACCTGCAACCGGGCGACACGCTGGACGGTGAAGGCGGCTACACGGTGTGGGGAAAACTTTTACCCGCTGACACGTCGGCGCGTATGGGTGGATTACCGTTGGGCTTGGCGCACAACGTGAAGGTAGTGCGCGCAGTTAAAAAGGGGCAAAGCCTGAGCTGGGACGACGTGGCAATAGACACATCTCTTGATGCCTATAAATTGAGGCGCGAAATGGAGGCGCTGTTTACGCCTTCAGCTTGAGGTCGAAAATAAAAAAGCCGCTGCATACCATTCGGTGTGCAGCGGATTTTTGTTGTGAGGCAGAAAAGGTGAAAAAGGCGGAAGGCCGGTTTAGCCAGCTACCCCTGATCAGTCACGCGTCGCAGCTTTTGAAAACTTGGCAGCCTTCTTGGCGGCATCGCGTGGAACAAATACCTTGCCCGCTGGCTTGGCGAATGCTGGTTTTGCGAAAGCTGGCTTCGGCGCAAATCCATCGTTACGGGGTGCAAATGGGTCACCGCGTGGCGCGAATGAACGCTCTTGGCGCGGTGCAAAGTTACGGTCTTCACGCGGTGCAAAGCTGCGTTCTTGCGGCGCAAAATTGCCGCCATTGTCATCACGACGCGGGCCACGGTCATTGAAACCGCTGCGGTCAGCGTAACCACCTTGTGGTGCAGGACGGCCCTGAAAGTTACCGCCACGGTCGTCACGATTGCCGCCGCCAAAGTTGCCACGGTCACCGCCGCCGAAATTACGGTCACCACCACCAGCATTAAAACCGCCGCCAGCAGGCTTGCGGCCAGCATAGCCGCCCCCACCCGAGTTACCGCCAAAGTTGCCACGAGGGCCGCCACGATCGTCACGGCCACCAAAATTACCGCGTGGGCGGTCAGACGTGGGGGCAAAACGCTGCTGCGGCTCCAGGCCAGCAATCACGCTGGCTTTGAGGTTTTGCTGCGAGTAATGCTCGATGTCCTGAATCTTGCGGCGGTCACGAAACTCGGCAATCGTGATGGCATTGCCTTCGCGGCCGGCACGGCCCGTGCGGCCAATGCGGTGAACATAGTCTTCAGCTTTCATCGGCAAGCCGTAGTTGATAACGTGGGTAATTGTTGGCACGTCCAAACCACGAGCAGCCACATCAGTTGCGACCAACACTTGCACACGGCCATCGCGGAAAGCCATCAGGCGACGGTTGCGCAGGCCCTGGCCCAGCGCGCCGTGCAGCGCTACAGCGCTAA
Source organism: Polaromonas sp. (assembly GCA_031417995.1). Classification (GTDB taxonomy): domain Bacteria; phylum Pseudomonadota; class Gammaproteobacteria; order Burkholderiales; family Burkholderiaceae_C; genus Polaromonas. The sequence goes on from JANOWR010000072.1 coordinate 1,243, forward strand.
AACCATCTTGCACCAGGTCGTTAGCCAGGCCGTCGCACTCAACCTGCGTGCAGGCAAACACAATCGCTTGATTAATAGTCGTATCGCGCAGCAAGTGGTCGAGCAGCTTGCGCTTGTGCGTCATGTTGTCAGCCCAATGCAATGACTGGGTAATCGACGCATGCTTTTCATGCGGCGAATCAATTTCAACCCGCTGCGGCTGGCGCATCACGCGAGTGGCCAGTTGCATGATGCGCGGCGCAAACGTGGCGCTGAACATCATGGTTTGCTTGCGCTCAATCGTCAGCTGATTGACTTCGGTCAGGTCGTCGGCAAAGCCGAGGTCCAGCATGCGGTCGGCTTCGTCAACCACCAGAAACTGAACCTGGTCGAGTTTGATTTGCATGCTGCGTTGCAGGTCAAGCAAACGGCCCGGTGTAGCAACCACCAGGTTGGCATTTTGCAGCTTGGCAATTTGTAACTGGTACGGAATACCGCCCACCACGTTGGCAATGCGCAGGCCACGGCAGTGGCGAACCAGGTCAATCGCATCGGCACAAACCTGTTGGGCCAGCTCGCGTGTGGGGCACAAGATCAGCGCGCCGGGTGTGGCCGCCTTAAAGTTGCGCAGGTTGGTAGGGTCTTTGCGCTTTGGCTTTTTGGCTGGTGCTTCCCCGCGTGCAACAGCTTCGGCAGACAAGCGCTCAAACTCGGAGCGTTCAAAACGCTCGGCTTCTTCTTGTTGCTTGAGCAGCGTGTGCAGCACAGGCAACAAAAATGCAGCGGTTTTGCCGCTACCGGTCTGACTGGACACCAGCAGATCGGTGAACTTGGCTTTCTTGTCTGCATTGTCATCAAGCGCCTGCATGGCCTTGGGGATGGTAGCCAGTTGCACGGCAGTGGGCTGGGTAAAGCCCATGTCTGCAACCGCTTGCAGCAGTTCCTTGGCCAAGCCCAGTTTTACAAAGCCATTGGGCTCAGGGGCGATGGCATCCAGAGATGTTTCGAGCACGCCAGGGGCTTCAGTGAAGTCAGGCGTGCTGGAAAAGTCAGTCGCACCTGTATTTTCAGCATCAAAGTTTGCTTCGGCAAAAGAATCGCCGCGAGCCTCAAAAGAGTCAGTCATGTTTTTTCTCACTAATCAGCCGCATGTCTGTTTGTGGCAGAGCGCAGCAGAACTTGCACGGCCCGCTGTTGCAGGCCGCTTCGTTCATGGTTAATAAAACATCAACCATCAAACGAATAAACGAATCAGGTCAAAGAATTTGCCCGAGACGGTGACTCAATCAAAGAGTCCACAAGTGTGAGGTAGATGTACAAATGATTCGCACCCGTGTGCTGAACCAAGCCCACTAATATAGCACAGATTACGGGTTAGTACCAGTGCCTGAGCTTTTGATCATCGATAGTACAACCCATAGTGCATCACTTCAAAAAATGCTCCCGGTAATGCTCCAGCTCGTCAATTGACTCATGCACATCGGCCAGCGCGGTGTGTTTTTGCTGCTTTTTAAAGGCGTTGTAAACCTCAGGCCGCCAGCGTTTGGCCAGCTCTTTCAAGGTGCTGACATCAATGTTGCGGTAATGCAAATACGCCTCCAGCTTGGGCATGTACCTGACCAGAAAACGCCTGTCCTGACTGATGGTGTTGCCGCATAGAGGAGACACGCCTTTGGGCACGTACTGGCCGATAAAGGTGAGGATTTGCGCCTCCGCATCCGCCTCTGAAATGGTTGAGACCTTGACTTTGTCAATCAAACCGCTTTTGCCGTGCGTTCCCTTGTTCCATTTGTCCATCTGGCCCAGGACTTCATCTGGCTGATGAATCACCAGCACTGGGCCTTCAATACGCGGTATGAGCCGGGGGCCGGTGACGATGATGGCTATTTCGATCAGGCGTTCTTTTTCGGGGTCCAGCCCGGTCATTTCGCAATCTAGCCAGACCAGATTTTGGTCGGATTTTTTGAGTTGGTTTTCGTTATCAGTCATCTTGAGATTCTCGCTGATAGCCTAAACTGCCAGCCATGCAGAATTATTCTTTCGTTTTTACTGTGGTGTTTGCTGTCGCTTTGATGACGGGCTTGATGGTACGGTTTTATCTGGCGTCGCGGCAGATTCACCATGTTGCGCAAAATCGCAGTGCAGTACCAGCCGCGTTTGCGCACACCATTACGCTGGCATCACACCAAAAGGCCGCCGACTACACCATCACCAAGGCGCGTTTTGGCCTGCTGGAAATGGCGTTTGGTGCGGTTGGGCTTTTATGGTGGACCTTGCTGGGCGGCATTGATGAACTCAACAACGCGATCAATGCTACCTCTCTGGTGAACTACGGCAGTCTGGTTCCGCAACTTGCATTGCTCACAGCATTTGCCATCATCAGCGGCGTACTTGACTTGCCTTTTACGCTGTACAGCACTTTTAAAATTGAAGAGCGCTTTGGCTTTAACAAGATGTCTTTTAAATTATGGCTGGCCGACATGGTCAAAGGTGTGCTGGTAGGTGCGGTGATTGGCTTGCCGATTGTGGCGCTCATCCTGTGGTTGATGAGCAGCGCGGGCAGCTTGTGGTGGCTGTGGGCGTGGGGCACGTGGATGGGCTTTAATTTGCTGGTGCTGGTGCTCTACCCCACCATAATTGCGCCACTGTTCAACAAGTTCAAACCTCTTGATGATGAAACTTTGAAAGCGCGGGTTACTGCGCTGATGCAGCGCTGCGGCTTTGCTGCCAAAGGTTTGTTTGTCATGGACGGAAGCAAGCGGTCAGCCCACGCGAATGCCTATTTCACGGGTTTTGGCGCTGCCAAACGGGTGGTGTTTTACGACACACTGCTCAAGCAACTCAGCCCGGCTGAAGTTGATGCAGTGCTGGCGCATGAGCTGGGTCACTTCAAGCACAAGCACATCATCAAACGCATCGTTGGCATGTTTGCGATGAGTCTGGTGGGTTTTGCGCTGCTGGGCTGGCTGTCGTCGCAAGTCTGGTTTTACACCGGGCTGGGAATCACGCCAAGCCTGAATGGCGGTAATGACGCACTGGCGCTGCTGCTCTTCATGCTGGTCGTGCCGCTGTTCAGCTTTTTCATCTCGCCGATTTTTGCGCAGTTTTCGCGCAAGCATGAGTTTGAAGCGGATGCTTATGCGGTGGCGCAAACCGATGGCAAGGACTTGCAGAGCGCGCTGCTCAAGTTGTACCAGGACAACGCCAGCACGCTAACGCCCGACCCGGTGTTTGTGAAGTTTTATTACTCGCACCCGCCAGCGTCTGAGCGCCTGGCCCGTATGAACCCAGCCGCAAGCGCAGCATGAGCAACCCGATTCATCACAACCGCAAAGCCCTGAGCGCAACCGAAATCGTGACGCAACTCAGCAAGGTCAATGGCGAGCAAGCGCTCGGCTGGCGGCTGATAGAGGGCGCTTTAGAAAAAACCTACACGTTCAAAAATTATCACGAGACGATCGGGTTTGTGAACGCATTGGCCTTTATTGCCAATGCAGAAAACCACCACCCTGACCTGACAGTGAGCTACAGCAAATGCACTGTCCGCTTTAACACCCATGATGTGAATGGCATTTCAGTCAGTGACTTTTTCTGCGCATCAAAAGCTGATGCCCTTCTGGTTTGAGTAAAACACAACGCGCATCCAGTCCCACAGCAGCAGGTACGCAGCAAGGCCTGGTCGTGGCTGGTTTTGGCCGGCATGTGCTGGTTGAAACGCTTGATGCCAAACGCATCATTTGCCATCCGCGTGGTAAAAAAGGCCAAGCCTTGGTGGGTGATAACGTGCGTTGGCTGCCAAGTGAAGATGAAGGCACGATTGAAAGAATTGACGAACGCAAAAATGTTTTTTATCGCCAGGATGAACTGCGTACCAAGTCATTCGCGGCCAATCTGGACCAGATACTGATACTGATTGCAGCAGAACCTGAATTTTCAGAAAGTCAGTTGACGCGCGCGCTGATTGCTGCCGAAGCCGCAGGCATCACGCCCATCATTGCGCTGAATAAAAGTGATTTGACGGAGCCGTTTGGCAGAGCCTGGACCAGGCTGGCACCTTACCGGGCGATGGGCTACCCGATGCTGCCACTGGCCATCAAGCCCAAGCTGGACACTGCCGTAGATACCGTGCAAACCGATGCGTTGATGGCTTTGCTCAAGGATAAAAAAACATTGGTGCTGGGGCCATCAGGCTCTGGCAAAAGCAGTTTGACCAATCTGCTTGTACCGAAAGCCAAAGTGCTGACGGCGGAGATCTCGCAGGCGCTCAATTCAGGCAAACACACCACCACCAGCACGACGTTGTACTGGATAGACGCCGACCGAACCACAGCGTTGATCGACTCGCCGGGATTTCAGGAATTTGGTCTGCACCACATTGAGCCCATGCATCTGGCCCAGTTGATGCCTGACTTCAAGGCCCATGCGCAAAATTGCAAGTTCTACAACTGCACGCATTTGCATGAGCCTGGTTGTGGCGTGATTTCAGAGTTTAAATCGGGCGCAGGCCCCATAAATATTGGCACGAACCGCTATCGTTTGTATAGCGAATTATTTGCAGAGCTGTCGCAGACGCGGTATTAAACTGTCGGATTAACCTAGTAGCTTGGCCAGTGTCAACAGTGCCAGCAACACCATCCACAGCACAACGGAGCGCCACACCAGCCCCACGATGCTGCGCAGATGGGCGACTTCAGGTTCACGGCCTGGCGTGGCTTGTGTTGCCGTGTCGAGCGTACTGGCATTGGCAGCCAAAAAGCCCGCCGATGCGTTGGGGTCAAACCGGGTTTGCAATGCAGCCCCGCCCAGGCGTACATTGACCGCACCTGACGTAGCCGCCAGAATAATGCCGTCGTTATGGTTTTCTAGCGTGAGTTCTTTGCGTTCATCAAGCTCATCGACTTGTTGCCCGCTCGAAAAACGTTGCGCATAGTTACGCCAGGCATCAATCGCATCTTCAAAACTGCCGACCACTGCAAACCCGAGTGACGTCATGCGGGCTGGCACATAGTCAATCACACCCCAGGCGGTGCTGGCAGCCATCTGCAAAGCTGGGCTGGCACCTTCACCTGCTTGCAATGATTTGCTTTTGTAGCGCCAGTAGCGGGCTACAAATTCACTCATGCGGTACAGTACGGCGCCCGCAGGCCCCAGGCCCAGGGCCGCCGCCACTGAAAACCAGCCCAGCACACCAAACACATGACGGTGAGCGGCCAGCACAGAATATTCAATCACATGGCGAACAATTTCGCTGCGCGGCAGCTCGCTGGCATCCACTTGCCGCCACTCGGCCAACAACTCGCGCGCGGCATCTTCATCGCCATCATCAAGCGCGTCACGTATGTCGGTAAAGTAATGGCTGAACTGGCGAAAACCCAAGGTGACGTACAAAATACCCACGCTCCAGGCAAAAGCCAGCAGCGGCGTTATATACCAAAGCGCCCAATGAATCAGCAGCGTGGCCAGGCTAGGGAACAAGGCAGCGACCGACCAGGCGATCCAGCCGTGTTGCGGTTTGCCCGCATCCAGGTTACGGCTCGTCCAGCGCGCCCAGGACCTGAAAGTGGCATGAATCCAGTTGCCCCGCGCCAGTGGTCGGGCTTGTTCAATGAGTAACGCAAACAGTACGGCAAAAAAGCTCATGCCAAATGATAACTGTCAGGCTGATAAAAATCGATACAAATTGCGTAGAATGCCTGCAGTGGCGCCCCAGATAAATCGCTCTTTCAATTGACCGTCTTCGTGCCTGACAGCGACATCGAGATACGGCATTGACAACCATTCGCGCCTGATGCCGTTAAACTCCACCGCGTGGCGACGGTGGTTGGCAGGGTTCATCAAATAGGCTAGTGGGACTTCAAACACGTCGGCTACTTCACCGGGGTTGGGCTGCAGCACAAAGCCGGGCGTGACCAGCGCCACCACTGGCGTGATGATGTAAGCCGTACCCGTGACGTAGACAGGCAATGTGCCCAGCACTTCGGTATGGCTACGCGGCAAGCCGATTTCCTCAAGCGCTTCGCGCAGGGCGGTGTCTGACGCATCTGTATCTGTGTCGTCAGTGCGGCCTCCTGGTAGAGCGATTTGACCCGAATGGGTAGACAAGTTGGTGGTGCGCTGCGTAAGCAGCAACATCAGCTCGTCACGCATCACCAGCGGCATCAGCACGGCGGCCAAAGCGGGTTCGCGGTTTTCAAACTTCTTCTCAACGCTGTGCTCGGGCGTCCAGACAGGCGGACTGGCAAAACGGGCCCTCAGCGCACCAGGCGTGAGGCGCTCAAGCGCGACGCCTTCGAGGTGGTCGTCGATACCCTGCACCGGAATACTGCGCGGATCAAATTTGGGAAGAGGTTTGCTGAATTGCATAAGTTATTCGCATAAAAAAAGCCACTCAACAGAGTGGCCTTTTTAAAACACAAAGAGCAATTACGCTGCTCGGTTAGGCAGCTTTAGCGCCAAGTTTTTCCTTGATACGTGCTGACTTGCCGCTGCGGCTGCGCAGGTAGTACAGCTTGGCACGGCGCACATCACCACGTCGCTTGACTTCGATCTTGGCGATCAGCGGGCTGTAAACCTGGAAGGTACGCTCGACACCTTCGCCGTTGGAAATTTTGCGAACGATGAAGCTGGAGTTCAGGCCGCGATTGCGTTTGGCAATCACCACACCTTCAAAAGCCTGCATACGCTTGCGGGTGCCCTCAACCACGTTGACGCTGACAATGACGGTGTCGCCAGGTGCGTAAACGGGAATGGTTTTATTCAGGCGGGCAATTTCTTCTTGCTCAAGGGTTTGAATCAGATTCATGACTTCTCCAACATACTTTTTCGTTCATTCACGCGCTACGCTAAAGACCGCAAGTCTGTGTGATTGAACAACAGTTGCAGTGGCCGCCAGAGGACCGAAAAGCCTTTGATTATAGCAATTTATGATTTGCGACTGGAATTTCAGCCGCCGAAGCTAAAAAAGTTTCGTCTTTGGCCGTCAACTGCCCAGCCGCTCGCGCTTTGGCAACCAGCTCTGGCCGATTTTGCTGCGTAAACGCCAGCCGCTGCTCACGCCGCCAGCGCTCAATGTGGGCGTGGTTGCCGGACATCAGCACATCAGGCACGGTTTGCCCCTGCCAGTCTTCTGGCCGGGTGTAATGCGGGCAATCCAGCAGCCCGTCAAGCGCAGGGTTAAAGCTATCCATCTTATGGCTGCCTTCGTCATTCAGCACACCGGGTTGCAGCCGGGCCACCGCATCGAGCAAGGCCATGGCGGCAATTTCACCGCCCGATAGCACAAAGTCGCCCAAACTGATTTGGTGCGTGACGTGTTTGTCGATAAAACGCTGGTCAACACCTTCGTAACGGCCACAAATCAATATCGCGCCCTTGCCACTTGACCAGCCCTCTACGCTGCTATGCGTCAATGTTTTGCCAACCGGAGAAAAAAGTGCAACAGAGACATTGCCAGATGCCCGTTCAGCACGAATGGCGGCCAGGCACAGTGCCAGCGGCTCCGCAAGCATCACCATGCCGGGTCCGCCGCCAAAGGGCCTGTCGTCTACCCGGCGATAGTTGCCCTCCGCAAAGTCGCGCGGATTCCAGAGCTTGACCTCGACCAAGCCGGATTCATAGGCGCGCCTGGTTACGCCGCTGGTTAAAAACGGTGCGAAAAGTTCAGGGAAAAGGGTAACAACATCAAAACGCATAAGTGACATTTTGCATGCCAATGCAAAGCGGCTCAGTAATCAGGCTGCCAGTCAACCGTGATCAGCTTGCCTGCAGTATCTACCGAATCAACATAAGCCGATACAAACGGAATCATCCGCTCGTCATCTTTGCTGCTGCCGTCTTCTTGACTTACCTGGTATTCAACACAAAGCACTGAATTGGGGCCAGTGGTCATCAAATCGCGCACGCAGCCCAAAGCAATACCTTCACGATTAACGACGTTCAGGCCGATCAGGTCAACCCAGTAGTACTCGTCTTTGGAAGCTTTGGGAAAAGCACTGCGAGGCAAGAAAATACGGCAACCGCGCAAAGCTTCAGCGTCGTTGCGGTCACCAAGACCATCGATCTTGGCCACAACGGAGTCTGAATGGGTTTTTGCCTCGTCAACCGCGATGGTGACGGTACCCGTGAAGGCATTGAAGCCCGGACGAAATTTGGCATCGGGTGCCTGCAAAAACCAGGATTTGGCTGAGAACAATGCCTCAGGGTCAGAGCTGTGAGGCAGGATTTTGAGCCATCCCTTGACGCCCCACGCATCCAAAATGCGTCCAACTTCAACGGCATCATCAGGCAAGCTTGACGACTTGAAGCTGAACGTCATGTTAAATTTAAGCGGCCTTGGCGGCAGCCGTTGCGCCTTGCTTGATCAGGCGCTCAACGGTGGGGGACGCTTGTGCGCCAACGCCAACCCAGTGGGTCAGGCGGTCTTGCATGATGCGCAAGCCTTCTTCGCCGCCTTTGGCAATCGGGTTGTAAAAACCGATGCGCTCGATAAAGCGACCATCGCGGCGAACGCGCTTGTCAGCCACAACGATGTTGAAAAATGGACGGTGCTTAGAACCGCCGCGTGCAAGCCGGATGACTACCATGATGTATTCCCAGGGTGGAGGGCATACCAACAAAAAGTTGTGCATGCCCAAAATGTTCTTGCAGCGGTTGAGACACTCGACATGACCACCCGGCCAGCGAACTGCTGCAAAGCCCATGATTATAGCCCGTCAGCCGCTATCATTGAATTTTTGGTAGTGTCTCAGTTTGAAATCAAAGTTTGACGTGGTTTGTAAGCACCGCGTTTTGTGGCAACAGGCTCTGGTACTAGAGCCGCAATGTCTTTAATGCTCCAAACGTGATCGCTCAAGCCTGCTTCCATGGCTGGGGTCACGCGCAATGTTTTATGAATCTTGGCAAAGTTATAAAACATAAAGTGCAAGGCTACTGCATTAGCATGATTTTCAACCTTTTTAGAGAACGCATTTGTCAATCGCGTGAACCTGCGCATGTGCATTCGCATAGTCAGATTTTGACGCTCGACAAATGACGTTGAAACCTTGTCATGGTCAGGCTTGCCTGTAATGGTGATTTTCTTTGAACCAGTGCATTCTGCTGGGCTGTAGCGCCCTTTTGACCCGTCTGGCGCGTTGCCATACGCTTTTACCAGTTGAGCGTAGTTCACGTTCCAACGGAAGGTTTTGTCTACCGCTATCAAATAAGCTTTCAGGCCGTCAGTGGTTAGCTGAACTGTTACCCCGGTGATGCGGTCTTTTACGTCTTGCATGAACTCAGTAGCGTATTCAACATCGCGCTCACCGACAAGGTAAGAAATGATCAGCTTTGAATCGGCATCAATGGCCGTCCACGTCCAAGTATCGCCAGCGCCCTCGGGGGCAGTTGTTGCCTTCGCTACGTTTTTCTGTTTGGCATAGCAAAACGTCCAAATTTCATCGCACTCAATACGCTTTGCTTTTACGCCGCGTACATGCACATCGTGATAGTCAGCACACGCCCTGCCTGTCTCACAAAGCACTTTTGTCACTGTGTTAATTGACACATCCGCTACGCGGGAAACGGCACGCATTGACATGCCCTCTACCAATAGGCTAATAAGCTGCGTGCGTTTTTCTATGCTAAGACTATTCATGTTTGGCCTTTAATTCAAAATGAATTATATACCAAAGCAAATAAATATCTTTGCATCATTGATTCTTCTTTGCAGTATTGATACAATTTCGGCATGGCAACACAAAACACACCATCATCATTAGAGCAAAAAGAGGCTATGTTGGCTAAAGCGGAGGCTATGGTTACAGAGTTGCGCAATCAAGTGGCAATTCTTCGTAACGCGACTAAGCCTAGCGAATTTGAAACGTTGTATGCAACACAAGCACCTACTGCCACGGCAACAAACCCGGTCACAGCTTTAGCTGCTGTTCCGACTGCCAAAGAGGTGGAAATGAAAACTTCTAGTGAAAAAAATGAAAAGGGAGCGGTGAGCAAAACGATCCTTAAAGTGCTGGCAGATGGTCAGTCTAAAAGTGTTGAGCAAGCATTGAAAGAAGTAAATCAGCTCCTCGACAAGCCAACCACGTTTGGATCGATGCGTGGAACTTTATCTAATCTCAAAACCGCAAACATGGTGATAAAAACAGCATACGGAGAGTACGCAATTAACCCCCACAAAGGCGAAAGCCCCACTACTGAACATAGTGAGGCTTTCAATTTGCAACCAAGTCCTACCCAGGGCGCTAACAAGGAAAACACCAAATGACGCTACAAACGTCGCTAGGCGCACTCGTCATTAACTTGACGAAGGTTGCTGCCGTAGCACTTACCAGATAGGAAAGAGCCCGACAACGGCGAAGGTGGTGAGGTCAGACCCCGCCAACTACAGCGATTTCGACTAAGAAACCTTTGAAATATTAAAAGGTTTGATCGCTTTAGTCAAGAAAAACTTGACCTCCAACGTGAAATATTGGAGTTTTATGTCTTATTCAGACTATCGGCCAAAAAATGTTTTCGTCCGTCCGTATATTCGGATTCGATTTGGAAACCTTGAAGATGTTTGCCAACATTGGCGGGCATTTCCGAATCAATTGACTTTGTTTAATTGATTCTTGGCATTGGCGCTGACTTCTTGCGAGGTCAGCGCTTCTTTTATGCGCCTAGCTTCTCGCGCTTTTTTCCCCAGCTCGCTTTTCTGTTCAGGCGTCATCAGTTCCATGCGCGTTTTACCGCCTTTTAAACCACCTTTACGCCCGTTTTCCTGGCGTACGCTTAGCTTTGACTTTGGCGCATCGCCAGTGGCTTGCAGCATCATTGAAAAAGCGATCTGATTCACATCTTTTTTAGGCATGTCAGAATTGTGCCATCCTAGTGCGCACAGTCAACTATGCAGTTATTTCAAACTGAGACACTACCGAATTTTTCTCACTCCCAAACCCTATGCCCATCATCCGCCTCAGCCTGGATACTGACATACCGGCTATCACCGCCATTTACGCACACCATGTTTTAAACAGCACCGGCACGTTTGAAACCGAAGCTCCCAGCGTGCAAGACATGACGATGCGCCGTGCTGATGTACTGGGTAAAGGTCTGCCATATTTGGTGGCAGTCGACGGCGAACTGATCGTCGGCTTTGCTTACGGTAACTGGTTCAAACCCCGCCCCGCCTACCGTTATTCGGTTGAAGATTCGATTTACCTGGCCCCCAACCAGCACAGCAAAGGCCTGGGCCGCGCCCTGCTGGCCGAGCTGATGGCGCGCTGCGAGGCAGTTGGCATTCGAAAAATGATGGCGATTGTGGGTGACTCAGCCAATGCGGCATCTGTTGGCGTGCACTTGGCACTGGGCTTTGAGCAGGTCGGCAAAATTGATGCCTGCGGCTGGAAGTTTGGCGCCTGGCGTGACATTGTCATCATGCAAAAGTCACTGGGATTAGGTGACACAAAGCCCCCAGTTGATATGCCACGCTGATAATCAGTGATGACAACAAAAAATAAGACTTTGGCCACTTGGCTCGCCTTTATCTTCGGGCAACTCGGTTTGCACCGCTTTTACTTGTTCGGCTTCAAAGACTATCTGGCTTGGCTGCACCCCTTGCTGGCCGCCATCGGCTGGTACGGCGTGTACCGCGTGCGCGCCCTGGGACAAGACGACCAGCTAGCCTGGCTTCTGGTACCGGTACTAGGCTTCTTGCTGGCCGCCACCGCCATCACGGCGATTTATTACGGCTTGTCGTCGCTGGAAAAGTGGAACGCCACACACAACCCACAGCAACCAGAAGCGCTTGCAGGGCAAACCAATTGGCTGGTAATTGGCGCGGTGGTGTTTTCAGTGCTGATGGGCGCAACGGCGTTGATGTCCAGCATTGCCTTCAGTTTTCAGCGCTACTTTGAATACCAGATTGAAGAAGCCCGCAAGATAAGCCAATAAGGCTAGAAAATCTGCAAGCTGATCCAGTAAGCCACCGCCGCCACAAAGGCTGAGGCAGGAATCGTAAAAATCCAGGCCCACACAATATTGCCAGCCACGCCCCAGCGCACGGCTGATGCGCGCTGGGTGGAACCCACGCCCACAATCGCACCGGTGATGGTGTGCGTGGTCGATACAGGAATACCCAAACCAGTCGCTAAAAACAGTGTGATCGCCCCGCCGGTTTCGGCGCAAAACCCACCTACCGGCTTAAGCTTGGTAATTTTTTGGCCCATGGTTTTGACAATGCGCCAGCCGCCAAACATGGTGCCCGCTGCAATGGCCGTGTAGCAACTCACAATCACCCAGGTCGGCGGCGCTTTGTCAGTGCTGGACATGTAGCCGGTAGCAATCAGCAGCATCCAGATGATGCCAATGGTTTTTTGTGCGTCGTTTCCGCCATGCCCAAGACTGTAGGCACCCGCAGACACCAATTGCAAGCGTCGAAACCATCCGTCAACCCGCGACGGCGTGGCCCGTCTGCAAACCCAGGCCACCAGCACCATCATCAGAGAGCCCAACAAAAAGCCCAGCAAAGGCGATACAAAAATAAACGCGACAGTGCGCATCACGCCGCTCGATATCAGAGCTGACGCGCCAGCCTTGGCAATCACTGCGCCCACAATGCCGCCAATCAGGGCATGTGATGAGCTGCTGGGAATGCCGTAGTACCAGGTCAATAAATTCCAGGTGATGGCTCCCGTCAAAGCGCCGAACACGACATGCGTGTCCACAATGCCGGGCTGCACGATGCCCTTTCCGACAGTGGCGGCCACGCTTAAATGGAAAATAAAAATGGCGATGAAATTAAAAAATGCGGCGAACAAAACCGCCTGACCAGGCTTGAGTACGCCCGTCGAGACCACCGTGGCAATTGAATTGGCGGCATCGTGAAAGCCGTTCATGAAGTCAAAGGCGATGGCCAACACCACCAGCATGATGACCACCCACAGTGCAGTTTGTGCAGTTTGCATAGGTGACTAACCAGAGATCAGGAATTTTCGAGGACCACGCCCTCAATCAGGTTGGCCACGTCCTCACACTTGTCGGTGATCGTCTCGAGCAGTTCGTACACCGCCTTGAGCTTGATGACTTCGCGCACATCTGGCTCTTCGCGGAACAAGCGGCTCATGGCAGAGCGCATCACGTGATCAGCGTCTGATTCAAGCTTGTCAATCTCTTCGCAGGTTTTCAGCGCTGCTTCGGCCGTCGCTGCCTGGCTGACATTGGCGAGCAATGACACCGCATGTTTGAGGCGCATGCAGCATTTCACGCTCAAGTCTGTCAGGCGCACGATGTCGTCATTCATCTTGTGCACGTCGTACAGCGCCATGGTTTCAGCCGAGTCCTGAATCAGATCAGCCACGTCGTCCATGGTGTTGATCAGCTTGTGGATTTGCTCGCGGTCAATCGGCGTGATGAAGGTCTTGTGCAGCGTGCGGTTGACCTCATGCGTGATGCGGTCAGCAGAGCGCTCGGCGTTGTCCACTTCGCGGTTGAAGGCTTCGCGCTTTTCAACATCGCTGTAGTTGGCCACCATGTTGGAGAAAGCCTGGGCCGCTTCAACAATATAGTTGGCATGCTGGTTAAACATCTCAAAAAAATTGCCTTCGCGCGGCAGCAACTTGCCAAACAGCATGAAATCTCCTCGTTGGAATATGTCAAAAATATGACAAATTTATGACAACGAGGAGTTTAACCCTGAAGACTTCAGGTATTTTAAAAACTCGCCTGCAAACCTACCTTCAAACTGCGCCCGGGCAGCGGAGGTGCGTTAGGGAAAGCTGTCGTCGTCAGCACCGACGTCGAGCTGTAAGCCAATTTGTTGGTGATGTTGTCCAGCCGCGCGTACCACAGCAAACTGGCCGGGCCGGTTTTCATGCGATATGACGCGCCAGCATTCCAGCGGGTATTGGCCGCCGTTGCCTGGTCACCTGTGGGGACTGGCTTTTGCGCCGCTGAATAATCAAAGCCCAGATTGGCACCGAATGGGCCGGTGGCGTATTTCAGCGTCGCGCCCAGGCGCAGCGGCGGGATACGTGACAGCGGTTGTCCGGTGTTCAAATTGATCGCTTTCACCACATCAGCGCGCAAGGCCAGGTCAATGGGCGAAGCGCCTTCAATCAAACGAATGTTGCCACTGGCTTCAAAACCTGTGAATCTGGTACGCGTTTGCAGATAGCGAAATTCATTCAGCGGACTGAACGCTGCCCCGGTTGCCTGCGAAAAGCCGGTGTTGGCCGGGTTATCCACCGGATTTACCTCACCATCAGACTGGTTGCGTGTCACGCCTGCCGACTGCACCAGACCAATGTAGTTTTTAAAGTTGCTCCTGTAGGCATTGACTGCAAACGAATCAAAGGCTGACTTCCAGGCCACGCCTACGTCGAATTGGGTTGCCTTTTCTTTGGCCAAAGTGTTGTCGCCCACCTCATAGGCGCGCGTTGCAATATGCGGGCCGTTGGCAAACAGCTCATAGTCTTTCGGCGCACGCTCGGTGTAGGCCACGTTGCCTGTCAGTTGCCAGGCTGGCGCTACTTGCCACAAGCTGCCCAGCGCATAACTTGACGGTCTGAAATTGCGCTGACCCGGCACAAACTTGGCCAGTGCCGGGTTCGGGTGGCCGAGTGACTGAACCTTGACAGATTCTGTTCGCCCGCCAAACGTCAACTTGCCCCAGGATGTTTTGTATTCTTCGTAGGCAAACAAAGCGTTTTGGCGCGTGCGGCTATAGGGCGCAAAAGCCTCGTCGCCATCGGCAGAAAATCGACCGTCCTCCAGTTGCAAGCCCACCAAGCCATCAAAGTTGCCAAACATGGCGTGCCGCGCCTCCACCCGCAAATCACTGCCCCTGTTTTTAAACACGGTGCCAGGCACGGTGTTGGTGAATTCTGTGTGGGTGTAGTCGGTTTTGCTGTACTGGCCTTTGACGCTTTGAATCAGGCCTTTCAAGTTCCTGACTTCACCTTCAAGAGCAAAGCGGTCCGACTTCATGCCAATGTTGACATTGGGCTCTGCCACCGTGCCGTAGTTACTTCGGTAACCGCTGACTGAAGCGCCCAGATACCCTTGCTCAAAAAAGACCGAGCCACCCAGCGCCGTGCTGCTGATCTTGCTGGCTGAATTGCAAATACTTTTTGCAGTAAAAGTGCCAGCCGTCCGGTTGCACACGATATTGACCGGTACGTTGACGTCTTTCGTTTCCCGATTCATCGCATCGATATGGATGGCGTAGCGGTTGTTACCCGCTTCCAGCAAAACGCCTGCACTTCGTTCTTTGTTGCCAGTTGCCGCACCCAGGTCAACCTTGCCGCCAACACCGCCCTTTTCATCAAAAAGGGCTTCGCGCGGAATGCGGTTGTCAATCACATTGACCACACCGCCGACGGCGCTGCCGCCGTACTGCAAAGCGCCTGGCCCGCGCAACACCTCGATGCGTTCAATACTGATGGGGTCAGCCGAGACGGAATGGTCATAGCTCAGGTTGGACGCATCCAGCATGGCGCCGCCGTTGTTCAAAATGCGGATGCGGTCACCGTCTTGCCCACGAATAATCGGGCGGCTGGCATTCGGGCCAAAGTAGGTGCTGCTGACACCCGGTGTGCCGTCGAGTGTTTCACCCAATGTGGTTTTGGATCTGAGTAACAGCCCCTCGCCCGAATACTGTGCAGAAGGCGCTACCAGATCTGTAGCGCCCAGCGGATTGCCAGTGATGGTGACTTCCTTAAGCGCAGGAGCAGGGGCAGGTGCAGGACCGGAAGCTTGGGCCAGCAGACCCGTATGCTGCGCTGCGATAAACGATAGCACAGCCAGCCGAATGGCACTGTTTGAAAATAAATAGGACATGAATTGACTTTATTGAATCGAAAAAAAACGACGTGCCCGCTAAGGCCAGCACAACGCAAGAGGGGGAGATTCAAAAAGTCAAAGGTGGGCCGCGCGCGTCAAACAGCGCAGCCCAACGAGCGAGTGCTTCGCCCTGGAAAATAGCCACCAGCAGCGATGGCAAAACAACGGGTAAAGCCATCAACGCCACAGCGGGCATGGCATGGCTGTCGCTTAACTGGTCATACAGCTTGCAATCATTAGCGTTGCTGTGTGACGAAAAAAGTTGTTCCAAGAAACCATGCGCATGTTGCACATCATGCACAGCCACCGCAGATTGGGTACCAGATCGCCCGCCATGCTTGATGGCATGCAACTGCCCCAGCGACTGCGACAGCAGCATTGCCAGCGCAAACCAGAGCACACATAGCCGCATCATGCGGCTTTGCGTATTGGGCACTGGCAGCAGGCTGGTCATGTGGCGTTATTTAATGGGCGTTGCGTCCGTCATGCGGTAGTACAGGCCGTATGAATCGTCATTGAGCACCAAAAACTTGCCCTCGACGACCACGGGCTCCATGCCGTATTTGACAGGGGTTTTGGTGCGCACTTCCACCATGCTTTCAGGTCCACCAGGCACACAGTAGCCACAGGTCAAGGGCACGGACGAAAGCAAAAAGTGGCGCTGCTTTTCACCTGGCTCCAGCGGCATCATGAAGCCCTGGATGCGCTGGGTTTTCTGGTCCAGCGCCAATTGGCCAGCATCAAAGGCGGGCAAGATCCGGTTTTTGACTGTTTTGGTTTTTACCGCCGTCAGCACTGACCAGGGCAGCACATCGTTGCGTGCAGCCAGTGGGGCAAACGGGCTGCCAGCACCGTGCACGCCAGCGCCCTGCCCGGCTGGCAGGGGGGACGACAGGGTTTGCGCAGATGCCTGCCACGCCAGCAGCGACAAGCCTGTGCACAAACAGGCAACCATTACTTTCAAAGGTGTTTTGATGCGGTAGGTCATGGGCGATTCCTGAAAACGTCGAATCTACAGATTTTGCGCTCTTTCACACATGCATTCAATGCGCGTGCTTCATGCCGCAGTATTTGCCTACGGCAAGGCCTTTGCAGGCAGCCTGTAGTTCCTTCTCACACACGTCGGCTTTTTTGCCTGATTCCAGGCACTTGGCAGCGCCTTCATGGGCAGCAGCCATGGCGCGGTGCCGGGTAATGTCTGCCTTGAGTTCATTGTCGGAATGCGGCGCTGCGTTGACTGAAAACGCAGCAGCAAAAACGGTTGTAAGCAGCAAATATTTTTTCATACAGGTTTCTATAGATTTAACGGGATTGAAGAAGTTCAAACACACTGACCCGGTAGGCCTCCCAGGCAGGCAGGGCGCTGGCAGCAAGCGCCACACCCAGAGCCAGTGCGGGCACCACCATCAGTTCAATCGGCCAAACCAGTGCGCCAATCAACACAGATTTTTCAGCCTCTAGAGCCCACGCGGTCAGGGCCATCAAACCCTGCCCTGCCACTATCCCCAATGCGCAAGCCAGCAGTGCCAGCCACAGCGCCTCAAAAAGCAGCAGGCCGGCAATTTTACGCGGCGGCGCGCCCAGCATGCGCAGCAGGGCCAAGTCGGCACGGCGTTCACGCACGGCGCTCCACAAGGCGATAAACACACTCAGGCCCGCCGTCAGCAACAGCACGCCACCCAGGGCTTTGAGCACATTTGTTCCTACGCCAATCATGTTGAGCAAGCGGGTAATCTCCAGCGCTGGCGCTGCGGCCTGCATCTCGGTGGTGGTGTTGACAAAGCGCGGAAACGTCACCGCTGCCAACGGCGTTTTGTATTGGATCAGCGCCAGTGTCAGCTCGCGTTCTTCTTCCAGAATTTTTTGGTCTTCGGCGTCAACGGCGGTGTCGGTTTCATGCACCTTCCATACCGATTCCGTCGCGGTCAGTACCAGGCGGTCAAGCACCGAACCGCTGGCCGCGAGCACGCCCACCAACGTGTACGGCAGTTGCCCATGCGCGTCACCGCCGCTTAAACCGTGGTTGCCCGCAAAGGTATCGCCCACCTTCAAGCCGGTTTGCCGCGCCACCTGGCTGCCTATCACGGCCTGCATGGGTTGGGCCCACAGCGCGCCGCTGGCCAACTTTGCATCGTAATGTTTGATGTAGTCGATAGACGTGCCAACGATACGAAAACCCTTAAAACTGTCACCCATGCTGATGGGAATAACTTTGGCGACCTGCGGATTTTTTTCAAGCGCCTTGACGGCCGCGAGCGGCACATTGCCGGTGGGTACGTCGAGGTGAAACACGCCTGACAAAATCAGCTGCATCGGGCTGCCCTTGGCGCCCACCACCACGTCAATGCCCGCCAGGTCACGTTCAAACGCACGGCTGATCTGCTGGCTGACCAGCAACACAAACGTGATGGAGGCCAGGCCCAGCGTGAGCATCAACAGGTTCAAACTGGCAGCCAGCGGCCGTGACCACAGGTAGCGCCAGGACAGGGCAATGGTTTTCATGGGCAGTTCAATGCAAACATGTGCTATGTATTCAGGAGCTGCTTGCGCCCGAATCTATTGAGCTAGAGGCCAATTTGATACCCAAAAATGGCTTAAAAACGGCTTCAAAGTGCTTTTTGACCCGCGCATCATGGGTGGCAATCACCAAAGTGGCCTTCAAGCGCTCTGCCGTGGCGCACAGCAGGCTCAGGGCACTGGTACAGGCCTCGTCGTCCAGGCTGGCCGTCGGCTCATCCGCCAGAATGACTTGCGGCTGCAACAGCGTAGCCCGTGCCAGCGCCACACGCTGCGCCTGCCCACCCGACAGCTGTGACGGTTTGCGGTGCTGCAATTCATCAACGCCCAGCGCAGCCAGCGCGGCTTGAACAGCTCGCGCATCTGGCGCTTGCCCCGCTGCCCACTGCGCCAGTTCCAGGTTTTCAGCCACGGTCAGTGCCGCGCTCAAATGCAGCTTTTGCGGCAAAAAACCAATCGTTTTGGCCCGCCAGGCGTCGCCTCTGGCAGCATCAAGTTGGTTCAAAGCCTGACCCGCCACCGTCATCTCGCCGCCCGTTGCCTTGAGCAGCCCGGCGGCCAGCGCCAGCCAGGTCGATTTGCCAGAACCTGATGCACCACCAAGCAACAAAACGCCACCCTGGGGAACGTCCAGGTCGTCAAACGCGATGGCCGGGCCATTGGCATAGCGGTACGACAGTTGGCGGGTGTTGATCATTTTTGAAAGTGTAATGTGGCGTGCAGGTTAAAGAACCTGCGGTATAAACAAACCATGACAGTCAATACCAGCCCCCCCACCCACCTGCGCACCCACATCTACCACGGCCTGGCCCCTGGCCCGGCGCTGCTGGTGCTGGGCGCGGTGCATGGCAACGAGATTTGCGGCAGCCAGGCCATCATGCAGCTGCTGCAAGACTTTGACAGCGGCGCATTGAGCATCGAGCGCGGCTCGGTTACGTTTGTGCCCATCACCAACCCGCTGGCGTATCAGCTCAAGCGGCGCTTTGGCGACCGCAATTTAAACCGCAACATGGCCCCCAGCGCCATTCCACAAGACTTTGAAGACCGACTGGCTAATGTGCTGTGCCCTCTGCTGGATGCGCATGACGTGCTGCTGGACTTGCATTCATTTCACACAGGCGGCGCACCGTTTGTCATGATTGGCCCGCAGAACAACACGGGCACGTTAGAGCCGTTTAAGCTGGCATCTGAAGAAATGCAACTGGCCCTGCACACAGGTGCGCCACGCATCGTCGAGGGCTGGCTGGACACCTACGCACGCGGCGTGCAGCGGCGGGCAACGAATGCTGCCGAGAACATCAACGCAAGATCACAAACGCTGGTCACCAACCCCAACTACGGTGTGGGCACCACCGAGTACATGCGCTCACGTGGCGGCTACGCCGTGACGCTGGAATGCGGCCAGCACGACGACCCGGCAGGCGTTGGCGTAGCGCGACATGCCATTTTGCAAACATTGGGTTTGCTGGGCATCACCAACGCCAAACCCGCATCGCCCATCACCACGCCAGAAATTCTGCGACTGATCGACGTGACAGACAAAGAGCACGCTGGCGACACCTTCACCCGCGAATGGCGCAGCTTTGATGCAGTGAAAGCTGGCGACGTGATTGGCGTACGGCACAGCGGCGCAGAGGCCCGGGCGCAGGGCGATGGTTTTGTGGTGTTCCCCAATCCGCGCGGTGAAGTCGGGCAGGAATGGTTTTACTTCGCGCAGAAGCGGGTTTGAGAGACAGTTTTCGCCCAAAAAAGGGCATTTTTAGGCATTGAATGGGGCTGTAGCCCAATAAATTCGGGCGCGAGCAGCTATCAAAATCATACCCATATGAAGCACTTCAGCAGACAGTTGTATATTTATTTGCAAGACCTGACCCAGATGTCCCCCTTTAGCTCAAACACCTTCAATGATTCGGATGTCCCGATCCGCACCATCATCCAACGCAGCTAAAGCTGCCTGGTAGGCCGGGCTGTCGTGTGCGGCGGTGGCTTGCTCGACGCTGTCAAACTCGATCAGGACTGTGCGCTCCTTCAACCCAAGTTCGTAAGCCATTGACGGCATACCGCGTGCCAGGAATCGGCCACCTGCTGCGGTGAGTGCAGGGCCTGCAAGCGTCGCATAGGCGGCGACCTTGTCGGCATTTTTGACTGCGCGGTACGTGCTGACCCAATAGGTTTTAGACATTTGTTTTCCTTATTACTGTGAGTTGGTTGTTATAAATTTAGCAAAACTAGTGCATTGCTGTTTCAACGCCTGATGTTTGAGTTAAACGGAGGGTAAGGCAGCACCGTGCTTAAGTGCTAGGCTCAGAAAATGCACCACTATTTCCAGCGCTTTCCCCTCAAGATCGATCGGATCGCCGTCAGCGTCAAGTTCAAAGTCAGTAAACCCCTGCAGGTTAAAAGTGAAAGCTCCAAGTTCCTCATTGAACTTGCCATCATCCGGCTTCTCAAGCGTAACCACCACACGGGCCGAAGGCGAGTTCTGCTCATTTAGCTGAAAAAGTAATCGCAGTGTCAACTTGACCGTTCTGTATTGCACGCTCACGCATCGCGCATCTGCGGCGGCTTCGACGACTACGCCCTTTAGTGGGCAGCGCGCTTCATTGAAGAACGTCAGTTGCTGGAGAAAGAGGTTGAACTTGTCGCCTAAGCGATTGAATCGTGTGTCAATCTGGGTGAGGCGCTCAAAGGCTTCAGGTGCTAGTTTCATTGTGGGCTCCGGTATGAAAATGCTGAATTTTGATGCCTAGCTTGCGGGTTAAGCAATGGGTTCGGCAACACATGTGGACGGTACTAGGTCTTTGTGACGCAATTGAGAACACCGCACAAATTAAAGGCCAATTCCTTGCGCCAAATGCACTACTTTATGGACAAATCGTTATTCCGCTCAGCCTCTTCACGTTTGTACGCTTTGAGTCTCTTGGTTTGAATAGCTGAATGAGCGAAGAAAGCCAATATTCCTGCAAGGAAAACCCAACCTGACTGGAGGACTAGGCTCATAGTAATCCAAGCTAGCCAGAATAATATTTCGGGCCAAGATGGGTTGACTGGATCTTTCATGATGAGCGCAATTTTGACTGCTTTCTAACGTTTTGCACACCCGCGCAACAGGAAAACTTCCGCAAAAGTCTGTTTCAGGCCACTTTGACCGTAATAACGCCGCTTTAACGATTTTCAGGTATGAATTAGGCCTCCAGACCAATAGATCCGGGCGCAAGCAGCTACCAAATAAATAGCATCAATCCTTCACTCTCGACGCAAACGTCTTGCGAAACTTGGCGACTTTCGGCCCCGCCACCGCCACGCAGCAGCCTTGACTAGGGTTCTCAGTCGGCCTTCTTGCCCCGCGCCGCTTTGCTGACCTTGGGTTTGTCTTCTGGCGTCACAAACCCAATAGGCCGTTTTGGTGGATTGGGCGGAACGGTCAACTCACGCAGGGCATCAAACACCTGGCGCAACTGGTTGCGTGCATTGCGGCTGAAGGTGTCATGTGACATGGCCAGCGCTTCCGTTTTTTCTTCCAAACTGGACAGTCGCTCTGCCAAATCCTTGTGCAGTACAGCCGCCTCGCGCAGGCGCACAAAGGCGCGCACAACGTACACCGACACCTCGACCGCACGTGGGCTACCCTGCACCATCGCGGCCATGATGGCGCCATGTTCAGTAAAGACGTAAGGCAAGTATTTGCGATGTTTGCCACGTCCCGTCTTTAAGGTCGCAATTTGCGACCTTAATGAGTCGGACTCTTCGGCTGTGAGCTGAAACATGAAGTCCGCTGGAAAGCGCGCGGCGTTGCGCTTGACCTGTTCGTTGAAGCGTTTGGTCTCCACGCCGTACAACTCGGCCAAGTCCCTGTCCAGAATAACCCGCTGTCCGCGCAGCACCGCGATTGCCAGATATATGCTTTGAAGTGCAGGCGTATCCGAAAGATCTTGTGAGGTTTGGGTGGTCATCGCTATTGAGTTTGTGTCGTCGGTTAGTCTAAACGCTGTACCACCATGGGTCTCAAAAACCTCTTTGAATTTCTACCGATACCGTTCAAAAAATTGCGTTGGTGAAAGTATCTCAACTCCCTTGTACGTTTGCACATCCTTCAAATCCGGGTCGCCAGAAATGACGATGGTTGCGCCTGAATCGATCGCAAGCCCAATGAATTTGTCGTCGGTTTTGTCACGACTGACCGAAACCTTGGTCACCACTTCAAAATGCTGGATGGACTGGGCAATGGCGACCAGATGTCGCAGGCGGCCAAACTCGCCAAAATAGCGGTCGAATTTTGGCCGGGCGATGCGTGTTTCAAGTTCACGCCACGTTTCCTGATTTTGGGCAATCACGAAATGCTCAACGGCCAGCGCAAGGGCCTGAGCTGTCTTAGATTCAGGGAGCAATCCCGCGCTGATCAAGACATTGGTATCTATGACGATGTACGCGGGCTTACTCTTCATTGAGCATGCGCGTTACATCGTCTTGCGTCAGGCCCTCGTCAAAGGCTTTGTTGCTCATTTTCGCGAGGTGCAGGCGCATAGCATCCCCTGCATTTTTGCCACGCAGCGGATAGTTTTCACTGATCAGCGTGGCGACATGAAACGGGATGGTTTGTGTGCTTGCCTGGTAGTCTTCGTAGGACAGAACGACCGCCACTGGGCGACCACGACGTGTAACTGCCACGGGTTGACGCTGGGACGCGTCAATGAGTGTCCCAAATTGATTTTGTGCAGCAAGCGATGTCATCGTGAGCATGGTCGTGGCCTCATCGTTACAGTTAATACAGCTATTATAGCTGTTTGGTGGATTTCCTTACTCTTTCACCAGCGTCGCAAACGTCTTCCGAAACTTCGCCACCTTCGGCCCCGCCACTGCCACGCAATAACCCTGGTTCGGGTTGTTTTCAAAATAGTCCTGGTGATACGCCTCGGCTGGCCAGTAGTTGGCCAGTGGCACGACTTCGGTCACGATGGGGCGGTCAAACAGTTTGTCCTGGCTCATCTGGCGAATCATGTCTGTAGCGACCTGCTTTTGCTCGTCAGTTGAGTAGTAAATGCCGCTGCGGTACTGCGTGCCGCTGTCGTTGCCCTGGCGGTTCAGAGTGGTGGCATCGTGGATGACGAAAAAGATTTCAAGAATCTGGCCTAACGTGATCTGCTGTGGGTCGTACTCAAGCTTGACGACTTCATTGCAGCCAGTGCGGCCGGTGCAAACGTCTTCGTAGCTGGGGCGATTCACCTGACCGTTGCTGTAGCCGGACTCGACATCGGTGATGCCGCGCACTTTGACGAAAACCGCCTCGGTGCACCAAAAGCAGCCGCCGCCCAGGGTAATGGTTTGAACTTGACTCATAAACTTGTTTCCTGTTGTGATGTATGGTTCAGGGTTGTACTGTATGGTGGCAAAGATGCCCGATACACTTTAAACCCAAAGCATTTGCAAAGACCTTCACCCGATCATTCTCAAGGACACATTCTTCATGAAAACCAACGTCAAAGCCAAATTCAAGTGGGAAGACCCTTTCATGCTGGAGGACCAGCTCAGCGACGATGAGCGCGCCATACAAGATGCCGCCCACCAGTTTTGCCAGGACAAGCTGCAAACCCGCGTGCTGATGGCCGCGCGGCACGAGAAGTTTGACCGCGAAATCATGAACGAAGCGGGTGCCATGGGCTTTTTAGGCTCCAGCATTGAAGGCTACGGCTGCGCCGGCCTGAGCTATGTAGCCTATGGGCTGATTGCGCGTGAAGTGGAGCGGGTTGACAGCGGCTACCGCAGCGCGATCAGCGTGCAGTCGTCGCTGGTCATGCACCCGATCAACGCTTACGGCAGCGAGGCGCAAAAGCAAAAATACCTGCCCAAACTGGCCACGGGTGAATGGGTTGGCTGCTTTGGCCTGACCGAGCCAAACCACGGCTCTGATCCGGCCAGCATGTTGAGCCGTGCCAAGCCCGCCACGCGTGACGGGGTTGACGGCTTCATCATGAACGGCGCAAAAATGTGGATCACCAATTCACCGATTGCGGATGTGTTTGTGGTCTGGGCCAAACTGACGGACCCGGACGGCAACACGGGCGGTCAGGAGAGCATTCGCGGCTTCATTCTTGAAAAAGGCATGAAAGGCCTGACCGCTCCCAAAATCGAAGGCAAGATGAGCCTGCGCGCATCGATTACCGGTGAGATTGTCATGGACGGCGTGTTTGTGCCTGAAGCCAACCTGCTGCCCAATGTGAGTGGCCTCAAAGGCCCGTTTGGCTGCCTGAACAAGGCCCGCTACGGCATTGCCTGGGGCGCATTGGGCGCGGCTGAAGACTGCTGGCACCGCGCTCGCCAGTACACCATGGACCGGGTGCAGTTTGGCCGCCCGCTGGCGCAAAACCAGCTGATTCAAAAGAAGCTGGCCGACATGCAAACCGAAATTGCCCTGGGCCTGCAGGGCTGCCTGCGGGTGGGCCGCCTGATGGACGAAGGCAAGGACGTGCCGGAGATGATCAGCCTGATCAAACGCAACAGTTGCGGCAAGGCGCTGGACGTGGCCCGCATGGCGCGCGACATGCACGGCGGCAATGGCATTCATGACGAGTACCACGTGATTCGTCACATGATTAATCTGGAGACAGTGAACACCTATGAAGGCACGCACGATGTGCATGCGCTGATTTTGGGCCGTGCGCAAACCGGGTTGCAGGCTTTTTATTGATTTTTTGGCTGTTTACCCATCTTTTGCTGCTCCTGCCCAATAAATTCGGGCGAGAGCAGCTTCTTTTTTTATAGCACTGTGTAGCAATTCATGGAACTTGGCGCGCTTAAACCATTGATCACTGCGCTGGTGCTGCCACTGATGTCGCTCATGCTGCTGGGTTTGGCTGGCTTGTGGCTTGCTGCCCTAAAGCAACGCAAAGGGCTGGTTATTGCCGCCCTGGCTCTCGCACTGTTGTGGTTGATCAGTTGCCACGGCACGGCCGTATGGCTGGCGCGCACGGTGTTGCCGCAATTTGCCCCCCTGACCCTGGCCCAGCTTAAATCGCAGCAGGTGCAGGCCATTGTGGTGCTGGGTGGCGGCATGTTCCCTGAGGCGCCTGAATACGGCCAGGCCCAACCCAGCCCGGCAACCGCCGCACGGCTGCGTTACGGTATCTGGCTGTCTAAACAGTCTGGCCTGCCGATTGCTTTTACCGGGGGCAGCGGCTGGTCAGCCAAAAACGACGCACAGACCTCAGAAGCCGCGGTGACGGCCAGAGTTGCACGGGAAGACTACAACGTGACCTTGCGCTGGCTGGAATCCCAGTCACGCGACACAGCTGAAAACGCACGCTTGTTGGTACCCCTGCTCAAACGTGACGGCATACAGCGCGTCGCCCTGGTCACCGATGCCTGGCACATGCCGCGCGCCGCCGCGGCTTTTGAAAGAACCGGGCTGCGCGTCAGCCCCGCCCCCATGGGGTTTTTGCTGGCGAACCACCAGGGTTATATCGAATGGGTACCTACCGCGTCTGGCCTGTCAACCTCTACCCGCGTGCTGCAAGAGCTGCTGGGCATCACGGTGGCCAATCTGATGGCCAGGTTTTCTACGGCCTGAACCTGCCCGCTGCGTCGGTTTTCAGTTGACGCTTTGACGGCAAGACGCTATATTACTAACCAGTCAGTCAGTAATCATGTCGCTCTCCAAATTATTTTGCCCCATCAACGCGGCGCTCACCGTCAAACGCGAGCGCCGCAAAGAGGCGCGCCCCGGCGAACTGCTGGATGCTGCGCTTGATTTGTTTGTTGAAAAAGGCTTTGCCGCCACCCGTGCTGAAGAAGTCGCCGCACGCGCAGGCGTGTCCAAGGGCACGCTGTTTTTGTACTTTCAAAGCAAGGAAGACCTTTTCAAAGCCGTGGTGCGAGAAAACATCTCAGGCCGCTTCAAGGAATGGAGCCAAGAGTTTGAAACTTTTGAAGGCACGACGGCCGAGATGGTGAGCTACTGCATGAACGTCTGGTGGGACCGCGTGGGTGCCACCAAGGCATCAGGCATTACCAAATTGATGATGAGTGAGGCCACCAATTTTCCTGATCTTGCGGCCTTCTACCAGCAGGAAGTCATTCAGCCCGGCCAGGCCCTGATACGGCGCATTTTGCAGCGCGGCATAGACCGCAAAGAGTTCCGCCCGCTGGACCTGGACTACGCCGTCTACAGCATCATTGCACCCATGATTTACCTGATCATTGCCAAACATTCGACCGGCGTTTGCGTGTGCAATGGCATTGAACTTGACCCTAAAAAATACATTGCAGCGCAGCTGGATACCATTTTGTACGGCATGCGCATCGCTCCTCAACAAACACCCACCCTGAACGGATAAAACAAGCATGCGTCTGCGAGAAAAACGCTGGATGAAATGGGCCGTCGTCCTGGTTATCATTTTGCTGGTTGCTGCGGGTATTGCGCGTACATTGTCTGTGCGCAAAGCCCAGCAGCAGGCGCTGGCCACAAGCACAGCAACAAAAGACTTGGGTACTGTGGAGCTGGCGGCCACAGATGTGGTCAAGGTGCAAATGCTCGACATCACGCAGGGTTTGCAGGTTTCGGGCTCGCTCAAGGCCGTCAGTTCAGCACTCGTCAAAGCCAGAGTGGCCGGAGAACTGCGAGGCTTGATGGTGCGCGAGGGTGACTTTGTCAAAGCCGGGCAAATCATTGCGCGCATAGATGCCAGTGAGTTGCAATCGCGCGTGCGCCAGGCGCGTGAGCAGGCCGAATCTGCCAAAGCGCAGATAGACGTTGTGCAGCGCCAATACGACAACAACAAGGCACTGGTAGACCAGGGCTTTATTTCCAAAACAGCGCTGGACACCTCGCTGGCCAACCTCAACGCAGCGCAGTCCAGCTACAAGGCCGCGCAGGCCGCGACTGACGTGGCAAGCAAGTCAGTAGAAGACACCATTTTGAAAGCGCCTATTTCCGGGCAGGTTGCACAGCGTCTGGCGCAACCGGGTGAACGCGTCGCGATTGACGCACGAATCATTGAGATTGTTGACCTGGGGCGCCTGGAACTTGAAGCCACGCTCAGCGCCGCAGACTCCACACAGATACAAGTGGGCCAAAACGCAGAGCTGCAAATCGAAGGCAGTCCCAAAACCGTAACAGCCAAGGTAGCACGCATCAACCCCAGCGCACAGGCGGGCAGCCGCAGCGTGCTGGCGTACCTGAGCATTGACAACATGGGCAGCGCCCTGCCCTTGCGCCAGGGCCTGTTTGCCCAGGGCACGCTGGGCACCGCCAAGACGGCCATGCTGGCCGTGCCCTTGGGCGCTGTGCGTACAGACAAACCAGCGCCGTATGTGCAGGCCATTGAAAACGGACGTGTCGTGTACAAGAGTGTCGAGGTGGGTGCGCGCGGCACAGCTGGCCAGGTGGATGTGGTGGCCATCAAAGGCCCTGCCGAAAGCACGGTGGTGATACTGGGCAACATTGGCAACTTGCGTGAAGGCACGCAGGTACGCTTTACCCAAATTGGGGTGCCGCCCCTGGCATCGGCCTCCAGTAGCAAGTCAGCGCCTTAAGGCTCGCGATGTGGTTCACACAAGTCAGTCTTAAAAACCCGGTGTTTGCCACCATGATGATGCTTGCCATTGTTGTGCTGGGCCTGTTCTCGTACCAGCGCATGCAGGTGGACCAGTTCCCGAATATTGATTTGCCGGTGGTGGTGGTCACGGCGGACTACCCCGGCGCGTCGCCTGAAATTGTGGAAAGCGAAGTCACCAAAAAGATTGAAGAAGGTGTCAATTCCATCGCCGGTGTCAGCGCCCTGACCTCCCGCAGCTACGAAGGTCAGTCGGTCGTCATCATTGAGTTCCAGTTGTATGTCAATGGCCGAAAAGCCGCCGAAGACGTGCGCGAGAAGATTGCAGCCATGCGGCCAAACCTGCGTGCTGAAGTAAAAGAACCGCGCGTTTTGCGCTTTGATCCATCTAGCAGGGCTGTGTGGTCAGTTGCTGTATTGCCAGTAAATAGCAACACCAAAATGTCGGCAGTGGAATTGACAAACTGGGCCGACCAGGTTTTGAAAAAACGCCTGGAGAACGTGCGCGGCGCGGGTTCGGTCAACATCGTCGGCGGTACCAAGCGCGAGATCAACATTTACCTGAACCCGCAGGCCATGGAGTCGCTGGGCATCACCGCCGACCAGGTGGTCAATGCAGTGAAGAACGAAAACCAGGACTTGCCTGTCGGCAGCATTCGCTCGCAGGTGGCAGAACGCGTGGTCAAAATTGATGCGCGCATGAAGCGGCCAGAAGACTTTGGCAAGATCATCGTCGCCCGCAAGGGCAGTGCAGCGGTCACCGTCGATCAGGTTGCCCGCATTGCGGATGGCGCGCAGGAAATTGACAGCCTCGCGCTTTATAACGGCCAGCGCACACTGCTGCTGCAAGTCCAAAAAGCGCAAGACGAAAACACGATTCAAGTCGTCGATGGGCTGAACAAGGCCATCACCGAGATGAAGGGCACGCTGCCCACTGGCCTGAAGCTGGAGCTGGTCACCGACAGCTCACGTTCCATTCGCGTCGGGGTTGAAAACGTGCGCCGCACGCTGATTGAAGGCGCACTGCTCACCGTGCTGATTGTGTTTTTGTTTTTGAACTCCTGGCGCTCCACGGTCATTACGGGCTTAACGCTGCCCATCTCGATCATCGGTACGTTTTTATTCATGAACCTGTTTGGCTTCACCATCAACATGATCACGCTGATGGCGCTGTCGCTGTGTGTAGGCTTGCTGATTGACGATGCGATTGTGGTGCGCGAGAACATTGTGCGGCACGTGCAAATGGGTAAAACGTCCTATCAGGCTTCAATGGATGGCACCAGGGAAATTGGCCTGGCGGTGCTGGCCACCACCTTCTCCATCGTGGCGGTGTTTTTGCCTGTGGGTTTTATGGGCGGCATCATTGGCAAGTTTTTTCACGAGTTCGGCATCACCATTGTGGCGGCGGTGCTGATCTCGATGTTTGTGAGTTTTACGCTGGACCCGATGCTGTCAAGCATCTGGCACGACCCTTCGATTGAAGAGCAGAAGCGCGGCCCACCCGTCACGCTGTATGACAAAACCATAGGCCGCGTGACGGGCTGGTTTGACCGTGCCACCGAATCCTTGAGCGAGGGCTACCAGAGCATTTTGCGCTGGGCGCTGGTTCACAAGATCAAGACATTGCTACTGGCACTGGTGATATTTATCGTGAGCATTTTCATGGTGCCGCTGCTGGGTACCGAGTTTGTGCCCAAGGCGGATTTTTCAGAAACCTCGCTTAATTTTTATACGCCGGTCGGCTCGTCGCTGGAGGCCACCGAGGCCAAGGCCAGACAGGTTGAAGCCATCGTGCGCGAATTTCCCGAGGTGCGTTACACCCTGGCGACCATCAACACCGGCAATGCACAGGGCAAAATTTACGCCAGCATTTACGTGCGGCTGGTAGACCGCAAAGCGCGCAGCCGCAGCGTGGACCAGATGTCTGGCGTGCTGCGCGAGCGGCTCAAGCAGGTCCCCGGCATCACGGTGACCCATGTTGGCCTGCTCGACTCGGTAGGTGGCAACAAGCAGGTTGAGTTTTCATTGCAGGGCCCAGACCTTAAAGAGCTGGAGCGGCTGGCGCGCGTGGTGCAGGACAAAATTCGCAGCATTCCCGGCCTGGTGGACCTGGACTCCAGCGTCAAGGCTGACAAGCCAGTGATTCAGGTCGATGTGCGGGCAGGTGCGGCGAGTGATCTGGGTTTGTCGGTGTCAAGCATCGCTGCGTCACTGCGCACCCTGGTGGCAGGCCAAACCGTTGGCAACTGGCGTGCGCCTGATGACCAGACCTATGACGTCAATGTGCGTTTGAGTCCTGACACGTGCAACGCATTGCAAGATCTCGAACGCCTGCCATTTACCAGCAGCGCCATGGGTGCCAACGCTGATGGCTCAACACGCGTGGTGCGCCTGAGCCAAATCGCCAGCGTGACCCAGGCCACAGGCCCCAACCAGATCAACCGGCGCGACCTGACGCGTGAAGTCGCCATCAATGCGAATGTGTACAGCCGCTCGGCGGGCGAGGTGTCCAACGACATCAAAACGGCCGTTGACAGCGTCAATATGCCGCCAGGTTACCGTTACCAGTTCAGTGGCTCCACCAAAAACATGGCCGACTCGTTTGGCTACGCCATCTCTGCGCTGGTCATGGCGATTTTGTTCATCTACATGATTTTGGCCAGCCAGTTCAAAAGCTTTTTGCAGCCCCTGGCGCTCATGACATCGCTGCCGCTCACCCTGATTGGTGTGGTGCTGGCTTTGTTGATGTTTCGATCCACACTGTCGATGTTTTCAGTGATTGGTGTCGTGATGCTGATGGGCCTGGTGACCAAAAATGCGATTTTGCTGGTGGACTTTGCCATCAGGATGCGTGAAGAAGGCATGGAGCGCGGCGAAGCACTGCTGGTAGCTGCAAAAGTCAGGTTGCGCCCTATTTTGATGACCACGCTGGCGATGATTTTCGGCATGATTCCCTTGGCTTTTGCATTAACGGAAGGCTCCGAGCAGCGCGCCCCGATGGGCCAGGCGGTGATTGGCGGCGTGATCACGTCGTCTTTGCTGACGCTGGTGGTGGTGCCCGTGACGTATTGTTTTATGGACGACCTGGCGCAATGGTTCAAGCGCAAGTTGGGGCCGCGCCAAGTTGCCACCATCAGCACACCTCACCGTACCCCAGACTAAAATTTAGCCTTTTCACACACCCTTTACACAGCCTCGCTCTAATAACGATATTTACCGATATGAACTACGAACAAGCCCGATTCAACATGATTGAGCAACAAATCCGCCCCTGGGAGGTGCTCGACAGCCAGGTGCTGGCGCTGCTGGCCGTCATCAAACGCGAAGACTTTGTGCCCAACGCCTACAGGGCGCTGGCCTTTGCCGACATGGAGATTCCCCTGTCGTCCAACGCGCAGCAGATGCCCGGCCAGTGCATGCTCTCGCCCAAGGTTGAGGCCCGTATTTTGCAGGACCTGGCCGTGCAAAAACATGAAAAAGTGCTCGAAATTGGCAGTGGCTCCGGCTACATGGCGGCTCTGCTTGGCCACCGCGCGCAACAGGTGATCAGCCTGGAGATTGACACGGACCTGGCACAAATGGCCAGAAGCAATTTGCAGCGCGCCGGTATTTACAACGCCGAAATACGCACAGGCGATGGTGGTGCCAACTTTACGCAGTCCGTCTCCAGCAGCGACCCGCTCAAAGGCCCTTTTGACGTGATTGTGCTGAGTGGCTCGGTCAGTGAGGTACCGCCGCAGTTGCTGGCACTGCTAAAAATAGGCGGCCGCCTGAGCGCCATCACGGGCGATGAGCCCGTCATGCGCGCCACGCTGGTCACACGTGTCGCTGAAGCCGCTTGGCGCACCACGCAAGCCTGGGACACACTGGCACCGAGATTGCTTCATTTCCCTGAGCCCTCCAGATTCAGTTTTTAATGCACAACGTGGCACAGACATCGTCTCCACATGATTGACCAGCTCAGTCCTACCCACTTCGCCACATGGCGCGACGCAGCGCTACCTCTGGTGCCTGTCGTGCTGGACGTACGCGAGCCCTGGGAGGTACAAACCGCGTCTGTCACACCTGATGGTTTTACGCTGCTGCACATCCCCATGCAGAGCATTCCTGCACGTATCGCAGAATTGAAACAAACGCACGGTGTTGATCACCCGATGGCCTGCCTGTGCCACCACGGCATGCGCAGTCAGCAGGTGGCCAACTACCTGGCACACAACGGTTTTACCAACCTGGTCAACCTGCAAGGCGGCATTGCCGCGTGGTCGCAGCAGCTTGATGCCAGCGTTGCGCGGTATTGAAGTTCCGCATTGAATTTAGAACGGTTTACTTTTTCAGGACACCTATGACGACGCAAAAAAAATGGCGCGCTGCAACCATGAGCCTGGCTATCGCTTCTGCACTCACTGCCATGGCAGCACCCGCGCAGGCGCAAAGCCTGATCGAACTGTACGAATCCGCGCGCACGTTTGACGCGGGCTACCAGTCTGCCCGGCTGCAATACGATGCCAACCTGGCCAGAGCTGAACAAGCCAAAGCGGGTGTGCTGCCCACAGCGGGTCTGTCTGCGGGTGTGTCGCGCACGGGCTTTCAAAACAGCAACCCGGTGACCGACCGCACGTTCAGCACGCAAAATATTGCGTTAAATGCCACGCAGCCGCTGTACCGGCCCGCCAACGTGGCAACTTACCAGCAAGGCCTGCGCCAGGTCGATTTGGCCAAAGCGCTGCTTGATGTGGCTGAGCAGGACCTGATCGTGCGCACCAGCCAGGGCTACTTTGATGTGCTGGTCGCGCAAGACACACTGGCCTTTGTGGGCGCCCAAAAAGCCGCTGTTGCCGAGCAACTGGCCTCTGCCAAACGCAATTTTGAAGTCGGCACTTCCACCATCACCGATACCCGTGAAGCCCAGGCAAGGTTCGACCTGGTGATTGCCCAGGAAATCGCGGCTGAAAACGACTTGCGCGTCAAAAAGCTGGCGCTTGACACCCTGGTTGGTAAAACCGCAGCCCAGCCCAAAAGTTTGCTCGTCCCGGTCAGCCTGCCGCCCGTTGTGCCGGCTGATGTCAACACCTGGGTGCAACAGTCCCAAGCCGTGCACCCCACTATCCGTCAGGCACAAAGCGGGCTGGACATCGCCGAGCTTGAAGTCAAAAAAGCCGAGGCGGGCCACAAACCCACGCTGGATGCCACGGCCAGCTACAACGTGCAGCGCAACCCGAGCGGTACCGTCACGTCACTGCCCACGACGTTCAGAACCAACACCAGCAACATCGGCCTGCTGTTCAATCTGCCTTTGTTTGCCGGTTTTGCCACGCAAAACCGCATCAGTGAAACCATTTCATTAAAAGACAAGGCGCAAAGCGACCTTGAAGGCGCACGCCGCAGCGTGGCGCTGGCGACCCGCACCGCCTACTTCGGTGTGCAGTCGGGTCAGGGCCAGGTCAAGGCGCTGGAAGCAGCAGAGCTGTCAAGCCAAAGCGCACTGGATGCCAACAAGCTGGGCTACCAGGTCGGTGTGCGCATCAACATTGATGTGCTTAACTCGCAAAGCCAGCTGTTCCAGACCAAACGCGACCTGGCCCAGGCCCGCTACAACGTGCTGCTGGGCGGCTTGCGCCTGCGCCAGGCCAATGGCACCTTGACGCCCGATGATTTGCTGATCATCAACGCGCTGCTGGCCAAATAAAACGCCAGTGTTGCGCTCCCAATACCTGCCCATCTGGTCACTGCTGGTGCCACTGGCCGGATGGGTGTTGTTGGCAGGCATGTGGCTGGGCGGTACAGGTGGGCTTTATACAGGGTTGTTGACACTGGGCATGCTGGCCAGTGTGCTGGCAGCCGTTCACCACGCCGAGGTCCTTGCACACCGCCTGGGTGAGCCTTACGGCACGCTGGTGCTGGCCGTGGCCGTGACAACCATTGAAGTGGCACTGATTGTCTCGCTCATGCTGTCGGGCGGCCCCGCCACCACAGCGCTGGCCAGAGACACGGTGTTTGCCGCCGTGATGATTATTTTGAACGGCATGGTGGGGCTGTGCCTGCTGGCAGGCGGCAGCCGGCACGGCGAGCAGCGCTTTGGCCTGTACGGCGTGAGCGCGTCACTGGCCACGCTGGCGGCCATAGCCGTCTTGACGATGGTGCTGCCCAACTACACCACGAACGTCGCCGGGCCTTTTTACAGCACGTCCCAGCTGGGGTTTATTGCCGTGGTGTCGGTCGTGTTGTATGGCACTTTTGTGCTGGTGCAAACGGTGCGCCACCGTGACTATTTTTTGCCGCCAGATGCCGCCAGCCATGAAGACGCACATGCTCCGCCGCCTGACAACAAGGTCGCACTGATCAGCCTGGGTTTGTTGCTGGTTTGCCTGGGTGCGGTGGTGTTGCTGGCCAAGTCGCTGGCGCCAGTGATTGAAGCTGGCGTGGCCAATGCCGGCGCGCCCAAGGCGCTGGTGGGGGTCATCATTGCAACCGTGGTGCTGTTGCCTGAAGGCCTGGCGGCACTGCGCGCAGCCCGGGCCAACCGCCTGCAAACCAGCCTGAACCTGGCACTCGGCTCGGCACTGGCCAGCATTGGCTTGACGATTCCGGCCGTTGCCCTGGTCTCGATTGCCACGGGCTGGACGCTCACCCTGGGGCTGGACGCCAAGTCCAGCATTTTGCTGATGCTGTCGTTGCTGGTCACCACGCTATCGCTGGGCACGGGCCGCACCACGGTGCTGCAAGGCGTTGTGCATCTGGTTATTTTTTCGGCGTACCTGTTCACGACGGTGGTGCCCTAGGCTCCTGGGTTCGTGCGTTCGGCGTGTGCGTTCAGGGTGTGCGTTCTGGCACAGGTTTGGGCAGTTTTTCATGAAAACACGCGATTCCTGCTTCAGTGCAAGCATTGTTGTGACGCAAGCGCTGCGGGTGGCTAAACTCTTGCCACATCAACAACTCTTGAGGAGACCGCCATGAAATCAATTTCCGTCCTGTGCCTTTCGCTGCTTTGCAGTGCCGCTTTTGCACAAACACTGGTCGGCGTAAAGCTTGACAAAGCCCAGGTCATGGCGGGCCAGACCGTTCAGGCCAGCGTGGCTTTTGACGTGGACAACACGGTCAATTGTGGCATTCGCTTTGACTGGGGCGATGGCACGGGCGAAGACATCAAGGTGGAAGACGCACAAAAAATTCCCCTCGTCATGACCCACACCTATGCCAAGGCCGGCGACTACAAGGTTGAAATAACACCGAAAAAGGTGACCAGCCGCCTAGGTTGCCTGGGCAAAGCACAAAGCGCGATGGTCAAAGTCAACGCGCCTGCTGCTACGGTTGCTGCTGCGCCTGTTGTACCTGTACCTGCCGTCAAAGCCGCCAGCGCATCTGCCTGCCCTGCGGGCTGGACACTGAATGCCAAATCAGTCAACAAAAAAACAAAAGCCTTTAGCTGTACAGCCAAACCCGGCACCGCCGTACCCGAGAAAAAACTGGCATGCGAAGGCACGACAGGCTATTTTGAAAATGCCAAAAAAGGCGTGATTGGTTGCCAGGCCTGAGGACCTGGTCAGTTTTAAGGCGCAGCCTGATTTAAAAAAGGTTGAAGGGCTGCAAGCGTTTGGGCAGTAGCACCCCGATGGCTTGCGGCAAACTTGAGACCAGCCGATGCTGCGGCTTGTTGCATGTCGGTTTGGCTGAGCATCTCAAGCGCCACCTGTACAGCGCCCGCCATGTCCGCGACGCGCAGCGCAGCGCCTGCGGCCTCAGCCAGTTCGGCCGCTTCAGCAAAATTAAAAGTGTGCGGCCCCATGACTACCGGGCAGCCGCAGGCGGCGGCTTCAATCAGGTTTTGGCCACCCAGCTTTTCAAAACTGCCGCCCAGCAAGGCCACGTCACTCAGCGCGTAATACAGGGGCATGTCGCCCAGTGTGTCGCCCAGCCAGATGTCGGCTTGCATGGCCTCCAGGCTGTCAAGCGGGCTGCCCGTCCAGGTGGAGCGGCGTGACAATCGCAAGCCGTGCCGCATCACCAACGCGGCCACCTCGTCAAACCGCTGCGGGTGACGCGGCACGATCAGCCACTTGGGTACTATTAAACTTGTAGCTGTTTGCGCCCGAATCTGTTGGGCTACAGCCTTTATTTGTTCCAAAAACAGGTTTTCTTCGCCTTCCCGCGAGCTGGCAAACATCACGACGCTCTGACCCAATGTCTGCCGCCACGCTTGACCCATGACCTGCTGGCTGTCACTGGGTGACGCATCAAACTTGAGGTTGCCAAAAACGCCGGCAACGTCTACACCCAGTTGGCGATAGCGTTTGGCATCACCAGCCGTTTGCGCATACACCGCTGTCAAAGCGCCGTATGCCGGATACGACAGGGGCGACATCGTCAAAGCCTGCTGCAAAGATTTTTCAGACAGGCGGCCATTGACCAGCACCAGCGGCATGCCGCGCGACCTGGCAGCAGCTACCGTGCAGGGCCAGATTTCCGTTTCCATCAGCAAACCCAGGCGGGGTTTGAAATGCTTGAAAAACTTGGCAACCACGGTGTGGTTGTCCCAGGGTTGCCAGACCTGTATGTCACCACTTTGCAAAAGCGCTTTGCCTTCAGCCCGGCCCGTTGCCGTGCCGTGCGTCAGCAAAATACGCAGCCCCGGTTGCTGCGCACGCAAAGCTTTTAGCAGGATGGCTGCAGTACGCGTTTCGCCTAAGGACACGGCGTGCAGCCACACCAGTTGTGATGTTGTCTCTACCGGATGGGTGTAGTGGCCAAAGCGCTCTTGGCTCGCCTCAGCATAGCCAGGCTCTTGCACAGCGCGCTGTGCCATTTTGCGGCGCAGCAGCGGCTGGGCCAGACGCATCAAGCCCGAATACAGGCTGAGTATGAAGCCGCTCATGGCGCCGGGCTTTCGCAGGACAACCATGCCTGCCAAACGGCATCCACGCTGGGGCTGGGCTGCGCAAACACACTGACTTGATGCTGATGGCCATCAGGCCCGGTGCGCCACGCGGTCGCAAAGTTATAAATTTGCACATGCGGCAAACCCAGCGCCACCGCGATGTGGTTGACACCGCTGTCTACACCGATAACACCCTGGCACCCTCTGAGTTCCTGTGTCAATGCATCGAGCGACAGCAAAGGCAAAACAGTGCAGTTGCTACCCAGTTGCGCCGCAATAGCGTGGCTGGTGGCCAGTTCTTTGACACTGCCGTGCACCAGCGTGACATGGTAGCCACCGGCCATCAAACGTTGGCCCAAATCAACCCAGTGTTGCAATGGCCAGGTTTTGTCAAGGCGCGATGTGCCGTGTATAAACGCTATGTTTTTAGGAGCTGTTTGCGCCCGAATTGATTGGGCTTGAGGTCTTTTTAACCCGTAATCTGGCACTTTATTCAATAAATCAGCACTGTAACCGAGCGCTTTCGCCGCCAGCGTGCGGCCACGCGGGACAGCGTGGATGCGAGGTTCAACCTGGATCGCCACATCAGCCACCCAACGGGTCGGCGCTTCGTAGCCTGAGCCCTCCGTCTGGTTGGCCATGGCGTAGCGTTTGCCTTGGCTTGTGAGCTTGGCCAATCGCGCCACGACGGCAGATTTGGTCAAGCCTTGCAGGTCGATGACTACGTCATAGCTGTCCCTTTGCAAGTCCGCTTTGAATGCGCGCCACGCTACCCAGGTTTGCGCTGTCCAAAATGATTTTCGCCAGCGGCGCAGCTCGCAGGGGATGATGCGGTGAAGGCCTTCAACCTGCGTGAGCAGCGGCGCAAAAGCTTTCTCAATTACCCAGTCGATCTGTGCATCTGGCATGACCGACAAAATGTCTTGCACCACGGGCAGCGTGTGAACCACGTCTCCCAGAGACGAAAGTTTGACGAGCAAAATCCGCATCAACTTTCAACCACTCAGTGTGCAGGCGCTGCAAAACTCGCATCAGGCTTGATGCTCCTCAAGAGAGCCAGCATGTCCGCCTCAATGCGATGCAGCGCTGCCTCGGTGTGCCCTTCAAACCGCAGCACCAGCACGGGTGTGGTGTTGGATGCACGAATCAAACCAAAACCATCTGGCCAGTCAACACGCACCCCATCAATCGTATTGATCACAGCAGGCGCTGCAAAATTCACAGCCTTCATCAGCGCTTCAACAACCGCATGCGGCTCACCCTCTTTGCAAGGCACATTCAATTCAGGCGTGCTGAAACTCGTTGGCAAGGCATTGAGCACGGCACTCGCATCCGGTGATCGGCTGACAATTTCCAGCAGCCGCGCACCTGCATAGGTACCGTCGTCAAAACCATACCAGCGCTCCTTGAAAAAGATGTGCCCGCTCATCTCGCCACCCAGTGGCGAATTGATCTCTTTCATCTTCGCCTTGATGAGTGAATGCCCGGTTTTGTACATCATCGGCACACCGCCTGCGGCAACGATGTCAGGCGCAAGGCGCTGCGAGCATTTCACGTCAAACACAATTGTTCCGCCCGGAACGCGACTTAAAACATCGCGCGCAAACAGCATCATCTGACGGTCCGGGTAAATGTTTTGGCCGTCTTGGGTGACGATGCCGAGGCGGTCTCCATCGCCGTCAAAGGCCAGGCCGAGTTCAGCGCCAGTGGTTGTCAAGGCGTTGATCAAATCGCGCAGGTTCTCCGGCTTGCTCGGGTCGGGGTGGTGGTTGGGGAAGTTGCCATCGACCTCACTGAAAAGTTCAATCACCTCGCAGCCCAGCGCCCTGAAAATCGCCGGGGCTGATGCACCCGCTATGCCGTTGCCGGAATCAATCACGATTTTCATGGGGCGGGTCAGCTTGATGTCTTGCGCGATCCGGTCTTTGTAGGCACTGGACACATCGGCCTGCGTGACGCTGCCTGGCGTTGCAGCGGTATTGGCGCTGTCGGCCTCCATGACCATGCGCAGGCCTTGTATCTCATCGCCATAAATCGCCCGGCCCGCCAGCACCATTTTGAAGCCGTTGTAGTCCTTCGGGTTGTGGCTGCCCGTGACCTGAATGCCGGACGTACAAAGGGTGTTTGCCGCAAAGTACAGCATGGGCGTGGTCACCATGCCGACGTCGATCACATCAACACCGCTGGCAGCCAAGCCGCGCATCAAGGCTGCTGCAAGTCCGGGCCCGCTCAAGCGACCATCACGGCCGACGGCGACAGTTTTCTCTTTGGCTGCAATGGCCGCCGCGCCAAAGGCCTTGCCCAGTGCAAACGCCACGTCGTCGTTGATGGTCGATGGCACCACGCCGCGTATGTCGTAGGCTTTGAAAATGGAGGCGTTGAATTGCATGGGGTAAGTCTCGTAAGGCTGTCATCCCGGACTCGATCCGGGATCCATCCCCAAATTCAAGCTTGTGTTGTGCGAGGATGGAAAGCGGCGCAAGTCCGCAATGACAAATATCAAAGGTCTCGATTGTAGGTTGCCAGCACGCGGGTAAGGTGTCCGAAAACGGCCAGTCAAAACCACCGGCACGGGTAAGATAAATGCCATGAAAGCGCAAGAACTCACTGCCAGCGTGGATGCCTGCTACGCCGCCATGAAAGCGCGCGATGCCCGGTTTGACGGCTGCTTTTTTACCGGTGTCACATCCACCGGCATTTACTGCCGCCCGGTGTGCAGCGTCAAAGCGCCCAAGCGCGAGAACTGCCGCTTTTTTGGCCACGCCGCGCAGGCTGAAAGCGCGGGCTTTCGGCCCTGCCTGCGCTGCCGGCCCGAGCTGGCACCGCATTCGGTGGTGTGGTCGATTCAGGATGCGTCTTATATTCTGGCGCACCAGGCTGCGAAGTTGCTAGACGAGCCCGAGGGTTGGACTGATCAATCACCGTCGGTTGAAAAGCTGGCGTTAAAACTCGGTATCAGTGACAGGCACCTGCGCCGCATTTTTGAAGCGCAATTTGGCGTGTCGCCTCTGCAATATCTGCAAACGCGCAGGCTGCTCACAGCCAAACAACTGCTGGCAGATACGTCATTGCCCATTACACAGGTGGCATTGATGAGCGGCTTTGCCAGCGTGCGGCGTTTTAACGCGGCGTTTGCAGCGCATTACCAACTGAACCCGACACAGCTCAGGCGCGCAGCGCCACAGGCTGACAGTGCGCAAGGCATCACGGTCAAGCTGGGGTACAGGCCGCCGTATGACGTGGCTGCCATGCTGGCCTTCATGGAAACCCGGCGTATAAAAACCGTCGAATCTATTGCTATTGAATCCATAGCTTCTTGCACTTATAAATATTGGGCAAGACGCACATTTGGCATTGAAATAGCGGGTAAAAAACATGCTGGCTGGCTGCAGATGCGCTTTGACGAAGAGCGCCACCAATTGGTGCTGACCGTCAGCGATTCATTGCGCGGTGTGCTGCCGCTGGTGATACGCCGGGTACGCGCGGCGTTTGACCTGGACGCAGACCCCAAAGCCATCAACGCTGTGCTGCATGACGACTTTCCCACGGGCGACGGCTTGCGTGTGCCTGGTGCGCTGGACGGGTTTGAACTGGCGGTGCGTGCGGTGCTGGGCCAGCAAATTACCGTGGCGGCAGCACGCACGCTGGCGCAGCGCCTGGTCGACAAGTTTGGCGAACCGATTGCAACGCCGTGGCCTGAGCTGACGCGGCTCTTTCCATCGCCTTCAGTCTTGGCTGAAGCCAGTGGCGACGCACTGGGCCAACTCGGCATCGTCAGGCAACGCCAGGCGGCTATTGTTGGGCTGGCCAGGGCCGTGGCTGGTGGTTTGCAATTGCACGGTGGTGCGGATGTTCAGGAAACGATAGCTGCCCTCAAAGCCTTGCCCGGCATTGGCGACTGGACAGCCCAGTACATTGCCATGCGCGCACTGCGCTGGCCTGATGCCTTTCCGGCAGGCGATGTGGCGCTGCACAAAATACTCGGTGTGCTGGGGCTTAAAAACCCGGCGCGGCTGGCCGAGGCAGCATCGCTGGCCTGGAAGCCGTGGCGCAGCTATGCCGTGATCCGGACCTGGTCAGGCGCGTGGCGCGGGACTGCCACGTGACTACTACTAATTCAATAGCTGCTTGCGCCCGAATCCATTGGGCTACGAGCGTAAATGATGCCTAAAAAGACCTCGAAAAAGGTAAAAAACATGAAATTTGACCCTTCTATCGTTCAAACCCGCTTTCAAAGCCCGCTGGGCCCCATGACGCTGGCCGCAACCCATGCCGGGCTGGCCGGGGTGTGGTTTGATGGCCAGCGGCACTTGCCTGATGCGTTGGCATCGCCTACAAGCTGGCCAGCCCATCCCACACACCCGGTGTTGATCAAAACTGCAC
>JANOWR010000073.1:0-8792 GCA_031417995.1 Polaromonas sp.
CTGGAGACTTTGTTGACGTTTTGGCCGCCCGCCCCTTGCGCGCGGATAGCGCTGATATCGACTTCGCGTTCGTCAATCGGGTATTTTGATTCGGTCGCCATTGACCGATTATTAATGAATGGCTATATCCCTCAAAAAAACGGTACGGCCCGTTGCAATCGACAGCCGCACCGCCTCAACTGTCAGCAGGCTTTGCATGGCATCAGCCACTGTAACGATGGGCTGGGCCTTGCCTGCCATCAGATCGCAAAAATGATCCAGCTGCGCGGCCAGCGGGTCGATGGCATTGACCGGTAATTGCCCTTCAACAAACGGTGTCCACCAGCCGGGTTCACCTTTACCGTCGGCATAGTGCCAGGTGCGCATGGTGGGCACGGCCAGTGAGCCTTTTGTTCCAGCCACAAAGTAACAATCCTCAGTGGGTGAACTTGGGTAAGCCATGTTTTCACCTGAGGTCTGTTCCCAGCTGCGCGGCGCGGCTACGGTGTCTGAGAGAGTAAAAGTACCCAATGCGCCACTGGCAAACCTCAAGGTCATGACGGCGGTGTCTTCTACTGCAAACTGCCGCGCCGCATTGGATGCCTCGGCATGAACGGCCTCGACCTCGCCACACAAAAACCTGAGGTTGTCCATCTCATGAATCAGGTTGATCAAAATCGGCCCGCCACCGGGCTGGCTGCGCCACGGGCCTTGGGCAAAGTAGCTGTCGGGCTTGTAAAACTGGGCGCTGCCCATGACGGTGACGATGCTGCCCAACTGGCCTGAGGCAATGGCCCTCTTGGCCGCTTGCAGCGTGCTGCTGTGGCGGCGGTGGTGGCCAACCAGCATGGGCACGTTGCGCGTTGCCAGCGCATCCAGCAACTGCCTGCCGCTGGCCAGCGTGTCGGCCACGGGTTTTTCAATCAAAGCGGGCACGCCGTGCTGGGCACAGGTCAACGCGCCGGGCACATGAAGGTGGTTGGGTGTGGCCAGAATCACGCCGTCTGTGTTTAGTGTGCCCTGCTGTGCAAACATGTCGTTCAGGCTGTTGAAGTGCGGCACCTTCAGGCTGGCAGCAAACGCCATTGCTGCGGGTGTCGGGTCAACCACCGCGCTCAAGCGGGTCTGCGGGTTGGCGGCTATCAGCTCGATATGGCGACGGCCAATCAAACCAGCGCCTGTAACGGCAATGTTGAAAATCTTCCTGGATGCCAAAGTATTTATTGCTTCGCCCAGGCAGTCCTGTGCGTTGTCTGATCAGTTGCGTTGAAATAAAGCAACATCCAAGTCAACCCACGGCAACAGCAACATGCCCGCCACCTAAAAACAAACGCTCGATGTTCGGATCTGCCAGCAGTTCAGACGCTTCTTTATGCAGCACCAGCTGGCCTGACTCCAGCGCTATTGCGTCGTCGGCCACCTTGAGGGCGCTCTTGACATTCTGCTCAACCATCAGCACCGTCGTGCCTTGCTCAGCCAGCTTGCGCAGGAGCTTGAACACGTCTTGCACGACGATGGGTGACAGGCCTATCGACGGCTCGTCAATCAGCAACACCCTTGGACGCAGCAGCAGCGCACGGCCCACTTCGAGCTGCTTTTGCTCGCCGCCTGACAAGGCCGAGGCCTGCGAATGCAAACGGGCTTTGACGCGCGGAAACAAATCGAGCACTTCTGGAATGCGCTCATGCGTGGTCTTGGTGCCCAGGGTGATGCCGCCAAGTTCAAGATTTTGAAACACGGTGAGCTGGCCAAACAGATTGCGGCCTTGCGGCACAAACGCAATGCCTTTGGCCAGCAACGCTTTTTGCGTGAAGCCAGAAACGTCTTCGCCGTCCAGCAGCACG
Source organism: Polaromonas sp. (assembly GCA_031417995.1). Lineage (GTDB taxonomy): Bacteria > Pseudomonadota > Gammaproteobacteria > Burkholderiales > Burkholderiaceae_C > Polaromonas. The sequence continues at coordinate 1,824 of JANOWR010000073.1, forward strand.
CGGCCCTGGCGCGGCTTGAGCAAGCCAAACAGCGTTTTAAGCACCGTTGATTTGCCCGCACCGTTAGGTCCCAGCAGCAGCGTGATGGAGCCTTTGGCCACCTTGAACGACAGGTTGTTCAGGATCATGAAGTCCTTGTAGCCCGCCACCACGTTGTCAAATTCAATGCAGGGTGTGTCTTGCATGATCAGTTCCCGAGATAGGCGTCAAGCACGGCCTTGTTGCCCCGAATCTCTGCAGGCGTGCCAATTGCCAGCACGCGGCCTTCCACCATCACCATGATGCGGTGGCACAGGTCCATCACAAAGTCCATGTTGTGTTCAATCACCACAAAGGAAGCCTTCTTGCCAAACCTGGGGTTGCGGTTCAGGTCCTTGAGCAGTGTTGATATGCCGCCGACCAGGCTTGGGTTGACGCCCGCACATGGCTCGTCGAGCAGCACGAGGTCAGGCTCGGCCATAAAAGCCATGGCAATGTCCACCAGCTTTTGCTGGCCGTAGCTCAATGTGCCTGCCAGCTTGTCCGCAACATGGCGAATGCGAAACTGGTCAATCAGCGCATCGGCCTTGGCACCCAGGCCTGAATCACCCGGCGCAAACATTCGGGTCAGCATGCTGCCCTGATGCTCTTGCGCGGCCACGATCAGGTTGTCGCGTACCGTCATCTTGCCAAACACCTGCAGGGTTTGAAAGGTACGGCCCACGCCGCGCCGGCTAAGTTCAAGCGGTGACAAACCGGTGATGGTTTTGCCGTGCAGTTCAATCGCACCCGCGTCCGGGCTGATTTGCCCAAGCATGCTGTTGAATAGGGTGGTCTTGCCGGAGCCGTTGGGGCCAATCACGCCGAAGATTTCACCCGGCATGACTTCAAACGAGACACCATCGACGGCCTGAATCGCGCCATAAGCTTTCTTCAAACCAGTGACTTTGAGGAGCGGCGCGGTCATTGGCCTGCTCCCAATTTGCTGGCGGCCTGCGCCCGCAGAACTGACGCGTTTTTTGCTTCACGCTTGGCGCGCAAGCGGTCAGGAATGCTCAGCAAGCCGTCAGGCAGCCACACCATCAGCAACACCACCGCCGCGCCAAACATCGGCAAATACCAGTTGGCCACGCCCGGCACGTCACGCAACCACTCAGGCAGCACCACGCCCACCGCCGCACCCACGATGGGGCCTAAAAAATACCCGGCCCCGCCCACCACCACCATCAGGTACATCATGATGGACGCACCCACAGCAAACGGTGCAGGCTCAATGAACTGCACCAGCGACGCAAACAAACCGCCTGCCACACCCGCATACGCCGCACCAATCGCAAAGCTCAGCAGCGTGTAATTGCGAATATCTACTCCCAGGCTTTCAGCCCGAATCGGGTTGTCGCGCAGTGCGGTAAACGCCTTACCCCAGGGCGAGCGCAGCAGGCCCCACAGCAATGCAGATGTACCAAGAGTCACCGCCAGCACAAAGTAGTAGTAAGCCAGATTGCCTTCAAGTGAATAGCCAAACAGCGATGGCCGCGCGATGTTATTGATGCCAAAGGTACCGCCCGTCAGCCACTCTTCATTGCGCATGACCAGCCAGATGGCGGTGTTGAACCCCAGGGTGGCAAAGGCCAGGTAAATGGCCTGTACCCGCAGCGCCGGAAAGCCCAGCACCAGGCCCACCGCAAAGCAGATCACCGCCGCAGCAGGCAGCCCCAGCCAGAAGCTGAAACCGGCCTTCATCAAAATGGCCACCGTGTACGCACCGATGCCAAAAAACGCTGCGTGGCCTAAAGACTTTTGGCCAGCGTAGCCAATCGTCAGGTTCAAACCCAGGGTGGCAATGATGAACACCAGCCAGTACGTCAGCAGATAAATACCGTAGTTTTTCAAAAACTGGGGTAGCACCAGGAAGCACAGCACGCACAGCAGGGTCGATGCAACAACCGCTTTGGATTTGAAAAGTGTGCTGAGGAGCGTCATACCTTGCGCTCCTCTTTTTTACCCAGCAGGCCTTGCGGCTTGAACAGAATTACCACCATGAAAATGATCAGTGCCACTGCGTCTTTGTAGGCTGGTGAAATGTACGCGGCGGCCAGGTTTTCACACACGCCCACAATCAGCCCGCCCAGCAGCGCGCCGCGCGAGTTGTTGAAGCCGCCAATAATCGCCGCAAAAAACGCCTTGGTGCCCAGCCCCTCACCCATGTCGAACTTGGCGAGATACGTCGGTGTGACGAGCAGCGCCGCCGCCACAGCCAGCACGGCATTGATGGCAAAGGTATAAAAAATCATGCGCGGCACATTGATGCCCAGCACCGAGGCGCTCTCGGTGTTTTGCGCCACCGCCTGCATGGCGCGGCCGGTGATGGTTTTGGCCAAAAACGCCTGCGTGGCCAACACAATCACCATCGCCAGTGCAAAGGTACCCATGTCCTGCAGCGTGATGGTCACACCTGCAATGTTGTAAATCCTGTCAGCAAACAGGCTGGGGAAAGGATGCGCCTCAGCACTGTAACCTGCCCGCACGCCGTTGCGCATGGCAATCGACAGGCCAATCGTGGCCACCACGATGGGCATCATGCCGTACTTGAACAATGGGTCCACCACGCCGCGCTTGAAGATATAGCCCAGCAGCAGCACGGCCAGCAGTATCGTCAGCACAAAGCTCACCAGCAGCGGCGCACCAATGGCCATGAAGCCCAGCAGCATGAAAGCCGGCAGCATGACAAACTCGCCCTGCGCAAAATTAATGGTACCCGAGGCCTGCCACAACAGTGTGAAGCCCAGCGCCGCCAGCGCATAAATGCTGCCGGTGGCCAGGCCTGAAAAGAAGAGTTGGAGGAAGTCTGTCATCGTGCGCTGGTTCCGGAGGGTGTTTGCTCCCCCTGCCAGCCAGGGCAAAGGGAGTTGATGCGCTTACTTCTTGGTTGGCGCAGCGCCTGCACCCAGCGGTGGCAGCGTGGCCACCACTTCCTGTTTGCCGTTTTTCACTTCAACCAGAAAGCTCTCGCGGTCCAGATCGCCTTTGCTGTCAAACGACACGTCCATCAGCACGCCGGGCTGGTCCACGGCTTTGATTTTGAGCGTGTGCAGCGCATTGGCCACGGCCTTGCGATCCAGCTTGCCGACCTTTTCAATCGCAGCTTTCAGCACGTAAATGCCTGAATAGCCTTTCATGCCGTTGTGGTCAGAAATGTATTTGTATTCCTTTTCAAACTTGGCACGAAAGGCGCGAATGGCGGGCAGCGGTGCATCCACCGTCAGGCCCACGTGGGCCACTGCGCCGTTGGCTGCATCGCCTGCCAGTTCAATAACTTTTTGGCCGGTCAGGGTGGTCTCGCCGATCACCGGTTTGTTCCAGCCCTGCTTTTTCAGCTCGCGCAGCAGGCGTGCAGACTCTTCTTCATTTGAATAGGCAAACACGCCGTCTGCATTGCTTTGCTTGGCACGCAGCACGGCAGCTGAAAAGTCGACCTGGCCAGGTTCGGTTGAAATCTCGGCAGCCACCTTGGTGCTGGCGTTGGCCAGCGCCTTCTTCATCGCATCCAGGCCGCCCTTGCCAAAGTCGTTGTTCACATAAATGATGGCAATGCTTTTCAGCTTGGCGTTGTCACTGATGTAGCGCGCCACTTTCGGCATGGCGGTGGCCTGGGTGAAGCTGGTGCGAAAGATGTAGGGGTTGCCCTGCTCGGTGATGCTGGCTGCCTCGCCACCCGTAAAGTTGGGGACTTCAGCCTTGCGTGACTCGGCCATGCTGACCATGATGGAGCCGGAAAACACCGGGCCAAAAATAGCAAACACATCGTTGTCGATGGCTTTTTGCGTCAAGCCTTTTGCAATACCCGGATTGCTTTGTGTGTCAGCCGTGGTGGTCTGGATCTTTTTGCCCAGAATGCCGCCCGAGGCGTTGATTTCCTTGACGGCCAGTTCCACACCGTTTTTGAAGTTGGTACCCGCCGTTGCGCCGCCACCGGAGAGCTCCACAATGTTGGCGATCTTGATGACGTCTTGTGCCATTGCAAGGCCAGCGCTCATTGTTAATGCGCAAGCAGCTATCAATTTGAGAGTGAATCGTTTTTTCATGGTTGTCTCCTCGATGAATATGAATAGTTCAGGGTTACACAGATTAGATGCAACCGTAAATGTAATGATGAAAAGTACTTGTCAAGCATCACGACTTCAAAATATGTGCGAATAACGCACAAAATAGCCCGACAAATGCACCTTTTGCAAAAACTGGTACGCTATAAATTTAGTAGCTGCTTGCCCCGAATCCATTGGGTTACAGGCCAAAAATAGGGTTATTTTTGGCTTATTTTCGGGGTTTTCAGGCTGATTTCAGTCTTTTTAGCTTTTAATGCCGCGCATGATGTCGGGCGTGCTGACCACCACATCAGCGTTTTGCGCACGCTGGCGCAGGGCGTGCTCCATCACCACCAGGGCCAGCATGGCCTCGGCAATCGGCGTGGCGCGTATGCCCACGCAAGGGTCGTGGCGGCCTTTGGTCACCACCTCGGCGGGGTTGCCTGCCGTGTCAATTGAGAGGCGCGGCGTGATGATGGAACTGGTGGGCTTGATGGCAATCGACACGTCCAGGTCTTGCCCGGTACTGATGCCGCCCAGCACGCCACCCGCGTTGTTGGACATGAAGCCTTCGGGCGACAAGCCGTCGCCATGGGTGGTGCCCCGCTGCGTCACACTGGCAAAGCCCGCGCCAATTTCAACACCCTTGACAGCGTTGATGCCCATCATGGCAAAGGCAATGTCAGCATCGAGCTTGTCGTACAGCGGCTCGCCCAGGCCCACGGGCACGCGGGACGCCGTGACACGAATGCGCGCACCGCAAGAATCCCCTGCCTTGCGCAGTTCGTCCATGTAGGCTTCCAGATTTGAAATATCACTCACTGGTGCAAAAAACGGGTTGTGGGGCACATGTGCCCACGATTCAAACGGAATCACCACGTCACCAATCTGCGTCATGCAGCCCTGAAAGGTGGTGCCGTACTTTTCAAACAGCCACTTTTTGGCCACGGCTCCCGCCGCCACCGCAGGCGCTGTCAGGCGGGCTGATGAACGGCCACCACCACGTGGGTCACGCAGACCGTATTTGTGCAGGTAGGTGTAGTCGGCATGGCCGGGGCGAAAGGTTTCGAGAATGTTGCCGTAGTCCTTGCTGCGCTGGTCGGTGTTTTTGATCAGCAGGCAAATCGGCGTGCCCGTGGTTTTGCCCTGGTACACGCCAGACAAAATCTCGACTGCATCAGGCTCGTTGCGCTGCGTCACATGGCGGCTGGTGCCCGGGCGGCGACGGTCTAGGTCAATCTGAATGTCAGCCTCGCACAAATTCATGCCCGGCGGGCAACCGTCAATCACGCAGCCAATGGCCGGGCCGTGGGATTCACCAAAGTTGGTGACTGCGAATAGGTTTCCGAAGGTGTTGCCGCTCATAGATATCGATTATCCCAGACGCATGCAGTGGACAAAATTAACCGTCCTTGCCATCATCCTCACCCGCAGGCCAATCCCTGATATACGCCTTGAGCATCTTGTTTTCAAAATTCTGGCTGTCCACCACGGCTTTGGCCACGTCGTACAAAGAGATCACGCCCATCAGCATTTTTTGGTTCATCACGGGCATGTAGCGGGCGTGGCGCTCCAGCATCATGCGGCGCACTTCGTCGAGTTCTGTCTCGCTGGTGCAGGTCAGGGGGTGGTCGTCCATCGCCTTCCTCACCAACATGCTGCCAACCTCACCGCCATTGCCGACGATGCTGACAATCACTTCCCTGAAGGTCAGCATGCCGACCAGATCGCCGTGTTCCATCACCACCAGCGAGCCGATGTCTTTTTCAGCCATGATTTGCGTGGCTTTGGCCAGTGGCTCGTCAGGCTGAACGGTATACAGCGTGTTGCCCTTGACGCGCAAGATGTCGGCTACTTTCATGGCGATCTCCTCGATTTTGGTGTTTGCATTTTCCCACTGCGAGACGCGTGGCGGGAAGGTCATGGTCAATATAGCCCACAATAAGTCTTGAGGCTTTAAATTTGCCTGTTGTTTTGTAATTTTTCATTTGGAGACAAGCCTATGCCTGGCTACGCTGACCCTGGCTTTGACACGCTGTCGCTACACGCAGGCGCGTCGCCTGACCCCACCACCGGCGCGCGCGCCGTGCCCATTCACCTGACGACTTCATTTGTTTTTGAGTCGAGCGACCACGCGGCCAGCCTGTTTAACCTGGAGCGTGCAGGCCACGTGTATTCACGCATCAGCAACCCGACCAATGCGGTGCTGGAACAGCGTGTGGCCGCGCTTGAGGGGGGCATAGGTGCCATTGCCACGGCCAGCGGTCAGGCGGCGCTGCATTTAAGCATTGCCACGCTGATGGGTGCTGGCTCACACATCGTCGCCTCCACGGCGTTATATGGTGGCTCGCAAAACCTGCTGCACTACACCATGCGCCGCTTCGGCATTGAGACCACTTTTGTCAAACCCGGCGACATGGACGGCTGGCGTGCCGCCGCCCGGCCCAACACCAAACTGTTTTTTGGCGAAACCGTCGGCAACCCCGGCCTGGATGTGCTGGACATTGAAGCCGTTGCCGCCATTGCCCATGAAGCCGGTGCACCCCTGCTGGTGGACTCCACCCTCACCTCGCCCTGGTTGATCAAACCTTTTGACCACGGCGCAGATTTGGTCTACCACTCGGCCACCAAGTTTTTAAGCGGTCATGGCACGGTGATTGGCGGCATTGTGGTGGATGGCGGATCCTTTGATTGGGAACGTTCCGGGAAATTCAAAGAGCTGACCGAACCCTACGACGGCTTTCACAACATGGTCTTCAGCGAGGAAAGTACCGTCGGGGCCTTTTTGCTGCGCGCGCGGCGCGAAGGCCTGCGCGACTTTGGCGCCTGCATGAGCCCGCACACCGCCTGGCTGATTTTGCAGGGCATTGAAACGCTGGGTTTGCGCATGGCACGCCACATGAGC
>JANOWR010000074.1:0-1630 GCA_031417995.1 Polaromonas sp.
AGTCATGCTTGCCCGGCCTCGCGCCGCAAGACTTCTATTTCCTGTTGCAGCAGATCAAACTCGGTCAGCTTGCGCTTCAAGAATGCTTTGGTCAGGTGCCCTTTTTCTTCCAGCCCGGCCGGGGTCAGCACATAAGAATAAGCCAGCTTGTTGTCACTGCGTCTGAAGTTATTGGCCTTGACCAGACCTTTGTCAACCAGCGCGCGCAGGCAGTAGTTGACTTTGCCCAGGCTGACACCAAAACGTTCGGCCAAGCCACGCTGGCTGGCGGCAGGCTCGTGGGTAAGCTGGCATAGCAGGTAGTAGGGCAGGTCTTGTGGCGCCATTGAATGGATTGATATGTTCAGGTGTTGAACGCATTGTAAGCACAACCCATCAAAGAGCTGGCCAATGCGGTTCAGGCGTCCATCACAGCCGCTTCCAGGCGCATACCCAGGCGGTCTTTGGCTGACAGCAGGGGCTCAACGCCTTGCGGCCACTTGATGCCTAGGCTCGGGTCATCCCATGCAATGCAGCGCTCCTGCGCAGGCGCGTAAAAATCAGTGGTCTTGTACAAAAAATCAGCACTGTCGCTGAGCACCAAAAACCCATGCGCCAGGCCCGGCGGCACCCACATCTGCCTATTGTCGTGCTCATTTAATTCCACACCCACCCATTTGCCAAACGTTGGCGATGCGGGCCGGATGTCAACCGCCACATCAAAAACAGCGCCACGCACCACCCTGACCAGCTTGCCTTGCGGCTGGCCCAACTGGTAATGCAAGCCGCGCAAAACACCTTTTTCAGATCGGCTGTGGTTGTCTTGCACAAAGCTGAAGTCAGTGCCTGTGGCAGCATTGAAGTCGCGCTGGTTAAAGCTTTCAAAAAAGAAACCGCGCGAATCACCAAACACTTTGGGCTCGATGATCAGAACGTCGGCAATGGCGGTGGCAGTGACTTTCATGTCTGGCCTTTTTCTTTGAGCAGGCGCAACAAATATTGGCCGTAACCGTTTTTGGCGAGGGGCTCTGCCAACTGGGCCAGTTGTGCGTCGCCAATAAAGCCGCCGCGCCAGGCGATTTCTTCCAGGCAGGCGATTTTCAGGCCCTGCCTGTGCTCCAGCGTAGCAATAAACTGCCCAGCCTCCAGCAGGCTGTCATGGGTGCCTGTGTCCAGCCACGCGTAGCCGCGCTGCATGATTTGCACATTGAGCTGGTCGCGCTCCAGATAAGCCTGATTAACCGCTGTAATTTCGAGTTCGCCCCTGGCACTCGGCTTGATGGATTTTGCAATCTCCACCACCTGTGCATCATAAAAATAAAGGCCGGTCACCGCATAGTTGCTTTTGGGTGCAACGGGCTTTTCTTCAATGCTGCTGGCCTTGCCCAATGCATCAAACGCCACCACACCATAACGCTCAGGGTCTTGCACATGGTAGGCAAATACCGTGGCCCCCACCTCACTGTCGTCGGCCTGACGCAGCAGTGTTTGCAGGTCATGCCCGTAAAAAATATTGTCTCCCAGCACCAACGCACTAGGAGCCCCGGCCATAATTCAAGATCACCTTCGGGTTCAAGGGCGAGGAGACGACGGTCGAGTTCAGCACCAACGACGGGGCGAGTGCTCCGACGATGTCGGTGGCTGGCAAGAC
>JANOWR010000075.1:0-29143 GCA_031417995.1 Polaromonas sp.
GTGGGCCCGCTGCGCGCCAAAATCATTGCGGCAGGTGCGCCTTACGTACAGGATGCGGTGCTGACGGGCATCAACCTGAAGGAAGTTGGCGCGCTGATTATTCCGACGGCGGCGGGGCGGGCGCTCAGCCTCGACCTGGCAGCTGCACACTTTCAAAAACTGGTCAACGAACTCGCGAAAACGGCCACCGGCAGCGCCAACCGCATCGCGCGGCTGCACGTGATGATTGATCCGCCGTCGATAGACAAGGGTGAAGTGACCGACAAGGGATCCGTGAACCAGCGCGCCGTGCTGACGCACCGCAGTGCGCTGGTTGATGCCTTGCATGCTGACGCTGTTCAGCCTATTTTTAAACCGAACGCAAACTGAAAATTTTATGAAGCAAAAAGGTTTTGTCTCTGAATTTAAAGACGTGTGGATGCTGGACGGCATGCGCACGCCGATGGTGGATTACTGCGGCGCTTTGGGCCATGTGTCACCCACCGACCTGGGCATCAAGGCCGCACGTGCGGTGCTTGCCAAAGCAGGCGTTCCCGCAGCGCACATCGACTCGGTGGTTGCAGGCAACATGGCGCCTGGCGACTTTGACCAGTTTGTGTTGCCGCGCCACATTGGCCTGTATGCCGGCGTGCCGCAAGAGGTGCCCGCTATCATGGTGCAACGCATTTGCGGCACGGGTTTTGAGCTCTTCAGACAAGCGGGCGAGCAGATACAAAGCGGCGCAGCCGATGTGGCGCTGGTGGTGGGCACCGAGAGCATGACGCGCAACCCGATAGCCGCGTTTGACCACCGCACAGGCTTCAAACTGGGTGCACCCGTGGGCTTTAAAGACTTCATGTGGGAGGCGCTCAAAGACCCGGCGCCCGGCATCAACATGATTCAGACGGCGGAGAACCTGGCTAAAAAATACGGCATCACACGCGAGCAGGTTGATGCGTTTGCGTCCAGCTCATTTGCCAAAGCGATGGCCGCGCAGGCAGCAGGCTTTCATGCGGGCGAGATCGTGCCGGTCATCACGGAAAAGTTTGAACTGGCTGGCTACGCACCGCGTGGCATACGGTTGCATGGCAAAACCACTGAAGTCGCTGGCGATACCCACGCCCGTATTTCGCCGATTGACGTGCTGGCCAAACTGCGGCCGGTGTATGAAGGCGGCGTGCAAACCGGTGGCAACAGCGCCGCGCTGGTCGATGCAGCAGCGGCCAGCATCGTGGCCTCCGGCTCATACGTCAAAGCGCAGGGCAAAAAGCCGTTGGCTCGCGTGGTGGCTGCGGCGGCCGTTGGCGTGCCGCCCGAAATCATGGGCATTGGCCCTGCCCCGGCAATTCGCTTGCTGCTTGAACGCACAGGTTTGAAGCTTGACGACATTGGCTGCTTTGAAATCAACGAAGCACAAGGCGCGCAAACGCTGGCCGTGGCCAAAGAGCTGGGTCTGGACATCAGCAAACTCAATGTCAATGGCGGCGCGATTGCACTCGGCCACCCACTGGCGGCCACCGGTGTGCGCCTGACCATCACGCTGGCGCGCCAGATGCAGCTGAGTGGTGTGCGCTACGGCATATCGTCGGCCTGTGTGGGCGGCGGGCAGGGCATTGCGCTGCTGCTGGAGAACCCGAACCACCGTTAGTACACGCCGATAATGCCTGCAGCCCAATAAATTCGGGCGAAAGCAGCTCCTGAATACATAGCATAATTTTTCAAGGAAATCTCTCATGAGTAAAACAGTGGTGTATGAAGTCGAGGTGATGTTTGGCGACTGCGACCCTGCAGGCATCGTGTTTTTCCCCAACTTCTCCAAGTGGATGGACGCATCGTCGCTGAATTTTTTCGTCAGGTGCGGCGTGCCCACCTGGCGTGAGCTGGTCAAAACCACCGGCATCATCGGCACGCCGCTGCTGGAGATCAACACCAAATTCATGCAGCCCGCGACCTACGGCGAAATCCTGCACATCCACACCAGCGTTCTGGAGTGGCGCGGCAAGGCCTTCATTCAAAAACACAGCGTCATGCGCGGTGATGTGCTGCTGTGTGAGGGCACCGAGACGCGTGCCTTTTGCATTCGCCACCCTGACAACCCTGACCGCATCAAAGCCATTGCCGTGCCCGAAGACATCAAGGCACTGTGCAGCTAATGGTGCATCGTTTTTATGGGGCATGGCCATCAGACTGTTTTGCCTGAGTTAGCATCACCCGCTATGCTGTCTTTGTTTGAAACTGACCTTCGTGACACGCCCAGCGTGGACTGCGTCGACACCACCTATCTTGAAACACTGCTTGGCTACAACGCCAGGCGGGTGTCGCTCAAAGTCATTGAGCTGTTCAGCATTCGCATGGCTGCGTACGGTTTGAGCCCGGTTGATTTTTCGGTCCTGTCATTGATCATGCACAACCCCGGCATCACATCCCGCCAGTTGTGCAACGCCTTGAGCCTGCTGCCGCCCAACCTGGTGGGCAAAATCAGCATGATGGAAAAGCGCAAACTGCTGACCCGCAGACCGCACCCGGAAGACGGCCGCGCCATCGGCCTGTATCTGACAAGCGATGGCGAGGCCCTGATGCATGCGGCAGAGCACACCGCCAGCGCCCTCGAAAAAGATGCCGCAGGCAGCTTGAGCACAGCAGAAAAGAAGACACTGCTGCGGCTATTGCAAAAGGTCTATCTATAAAGCTTTTGCGGCTTTTTTGACTGTTTTTGGGGCGTTTTTACCCTTGTTTTAGGCAAACAGCTCCTGGATTCTGGCGCAAGCTGCTACTGCATGTATAGCGTGTTTGATGCCCCTCAAACCCCAGCCTGAATCCACTCCGCAGCCTTTTCGGCAATCATCAGCGTCGGTGAATTGGTGTTGCCGCTGGTAATCAGCGGCATCACCCCGGCATCGACCACCCGCAGGCCGCGTATGCCGCGCACGCGCAGGTGCGAATCGACCACCGCCATCGGGTCGTCTTCTTTGCCCATTTTTGTGGTGCCGACCGGGTGAAAGATGGTGGTGGCGATGTCGCCTGCCAGCTTGGCCAGCTCTTCATCGGTTTGGAACTGCACACCGGGTTTGAATTCTTCGGGCTGGTATTTAGCCAGTGCGCTCTGGCTAACGATGCGGCGCGTCACGCGCAATGAATCAGCGGCCACCTTTTTGTCTTCAGCCGTGCTCAGGTAATTGGGCGCGATGGCGGGGGCGTCTTCAAAGCGTGGGCTTTTGATGTTGACCGTGCCCCGGCTGGTGGGGGCCAGGTTGCAGACGCTGGCGGTAAAGGCATTGAAGCTGTGCAGGGGCTCGCCAAACGCATCCAGCGACAGCGGCTGCACGTGGTACTGGATGTTGGGGTAAGCCTGGCTGGGGTCAGAACGGGTGAAGGCACCGAGTTGCGATGGCGCCATGCTCATGGGACCAGTGCGTTTGAACAGATATTCCAGCCCGATGCGCGCCTTGCCCAGCGTGCTGCTGGCCAGCGTATTGAGCGTTGAATTTTGAGCGCCGGTGATTTTGTACACCGAACGGATTTGCAAATGGTCTTGCAAATTGGCGCCCACGCCAGGCAGGTCTTGCACCACGCCAATGCCGTGCTGCTGCAACAACGCGCCAGGGCCAATGCCAGAAAGCTGCAAAATTTGCGGTGAGCCGATGGCACCCGCGCACAAAATCACTTCGCCTATCAAGCCCCTGTCAGCACCTGAATCGCGTGTGGCCATCACCTGGATGCGATCCAGGCCCGTCCACACTTCCACCCCGGTACAGCGCTGGCTGCCATCGGGCTGCTTTTCAACAATCACTTTGCAGACCTGGGCCTTGTTCCACAGCTCGAAATTGGGGCGGCCGTAGCAGGTGGGGCGCAAAAAGGCCTTGGCGGTGTTCCAGCGCCAGCCATCTTTCTGGTTCACTTCAAAATAACCCACGCCCTCGTTGTTGCCCCGGTTGAAGTCGTCTGTGGCGGGTATGCCTGCCTGCACGGCGGCTTCTGAAAAAGCATCCAGCACGTCCCAGCGCAAGCGCTGTTTGTCAACCTTCCATTCACCGCCCGCTTTGTGGTGGCGCAGCAGCTTCTGGTAGGGCACGGTTTTGTCTTGCATCAGCTGTGGTGCCGTGCCGCGCGCACCATGAAAAGCATCAGCGCCCTTGTAATGGTGCTCATGCAGCTTGAAGTACGGCAGGCTGTTGTCCCACGCCCATGCCCTGTCGCCCGTCAGTTGTGCCCAGTCGTCGTAGTTGCGCGCCTGGCCGCGCATATAAATCATGCCATTGATGCTGGACGAGCCGCCAAGTACTTTGCCGCGTGGGTAACGCAAGGCACGGCCATTCAGACCGGCTTCAGGCTCGGTGCTGTACAGCCAGTCGGTGCGCGGGTTGCCAATGCAGTGCAGGTAGCCGACAGGGATGTGAATCCAGTGGTAGTCGTCTTTCTTGCCGGCTTCAATCATCAGTACTTTTTTGGACGCGTCAGCGCTTAATCGGTTTGCCAGCAGGCAGCCGGCTGTGCCGCCCCCCACAATGATGTAGTCAAAAATATGGTCGCTGGCGTGGTCGGCTTGTTGCATGGGTGTTTTGTCTTCAGGTTGTCTTGGTGGTTTATTTTGCAGTCTGTGGCATTTTGCCTATGCCGCCCAACGCGGGGCTGACCGCAGCCATCTGTCTGGCTTTGCATGCTGACTGTAGGACAAAACCACACCCCCCCATTTGGGGGAGGCGAATTCGTGGTTTCACAGTTACCATCATCTTTTTGGATTTTTGTCCGCCCGTCTATGGATCTTTCACCCCCGCGCATTGAAGAACAAGGCACCTCGAAGGGCGGCTCTGTTGTGGTGCTGGGCGCATGGACAGCCGCCGACCTGACAAGTCAGACCGCCTGGGACGCGTTGACGGCGCAGCTAAAGACACTCGACAAATCGGCCAGCGCGCACTGGGACCTCAAACAGATTCAAAAGCTGGACCATCTTGGCGCGCAATTGTTATGGCGTCAATGGGGCAACGCGTGGCCGGCCCACATAGAGATTGAGCCCAGCCAGCGCACGCTGATTGAAACGGTTGAAAAATTTGCAAAGCCGCCCGCCAAAGCGCCCAAAGCGGACTGGAAAGAGCCGCTGGTTGTGTTGGGCAGCCGGGCACTTGGCATGGTGGACCACATCAAGTCGCTGGTGCGCTTGATTGGGCAACTGCTGCTCGACATCATTCGCCTGATACGCCACCCACAAGAAGGCCCGTGGCGTGACCTGTCGGGCCATCTGTACCACATAGGCGCGACGGCGTTGCCGATTACCGCGCTGGTCGGGTTTTTGATCGGCGTGGTGCTGGCGTATTTGATCTCGCAGCAGCTCAAGCAGTTTGGGGCTGACGCTTTCATTGTGAATATTTTGGGCATTTCATTGATACGCGAGCTGGGCCCCGTGCTGGCCGCCATTTTGATTGCCGGGCGTTCGGGCTCGGCCATCACCGCGCAAATTGGCGTGATGCGCGTGACGGAAGAGCTGGATGCCATGCGCGTGATGGGCATTGCGCGCGGCTTTCGGCTGGTGATGCCGCGAGCCCTGGCGCTGGCTATCGTGATGCCGCTCATCAGCGTGTGGACCACGGTTGCTGCCTTGCTGGGCGGCATGCTGGCGGCCAATGCGGCGATGGGCATCACGCCTGCGTTTTTTATCACCGCGCTGCCTGCGGCGGTAGACATTGCCAATTTGACGCTGGCCACCAGCAAGTCGATTGTTTTTGGCTTGCTGATTGCACTGGTGGGTTGCCACTTTGGCCTGCGCGTCAAGCCCAACACCGAGAGCCTGGGGCAAGGCACCACGGCATCGGTGGTCACGTCAATCACCGTGGTGATTTTGGTCGATGCATTGTTTGCCGTGTTGTTCAAAAATGTCGGAATATGACTGAACTCAAAGTATCTGTTCCTGTGGCTGTCATCCCGGACTCGATCCGGGATCCATGGATTGCGAATCAAGTCCGCCATGACAAACCCGAGAGCGTCGTCGAGATCAAAAAGCTCTGGACCGTGTTTAAAAACGGCGACAAGGAGTCTGTCATTCACAAAGACCTGGACATGACGATTGAGCGTGGCGAAGTGCTGTCGCTGGTAGGTGGCTCCGGCACGGGTAAAACCGTATTGCTGCGCCAGATGCTGGGGCTGGAACACCCGACCAAAGGCGACATCACCGTGCTGGGCAAACCGGCCGCCGAGCTGGGCAAACGCGGTGCAGCCAGCCGGGTGGGCATGCTGTTTCAGCAGGGTGCATTGTTCTCGGCTTTTTCAGTGATTGAAAACATCGCCTTTCCGTTGCGTGAATTAAAGACGCTGCCGCCTGACGTGATCCGCGAGGCGGCCATGGTCAAGCTGCAGATGGTCGGCCTCACGCCAGACGCGGCGGACAAAATGCCGAGTGATTTGTCGGGCGGCATGATCAAGCGCGTGGCACTGGCCAGAGCCCTCATCATGGACCCGCCTCTGCTGTTGCTCGATGAACCGACGGCTGGGCTGGACCCGGAAAGCTCGGACAGCTTTTGCACCCTGCTGCGTGCGCTGCACCGGGACATGGAGCTCACGGTGGTGATGGTCACCCACGACCTGGACACGCTGTTTGAACTGAGCACCCGCATTGCCGTGCTGGCCGATCAAAAAGTCATCATCAATGATGTGCCCAAGGAAGTGGTGGCCTTTCCACATCCGTTTATTCATGAATTTTTCTTGGGGCCACGAGGTCAGCGCGCGATGGAGTTGCTGCGCGAATATCCCTTCACAGTTTAGAAAGGAATTGAACGATGGAAAACAAAGCCCATGCCATTGCCGCCGGTGCCTTCGTGCTGGTCGTGTCTGCGCTGCTGGCCGTGCTGGCCGTCTGGTTGATGCGCGACAAAACCGAGCGCGACATGTATGAAATGACCACCAACGAGATTATTTCGGGCCTGCAGCCGCAAGCCACTGTGAACTTTAGGGGGGTGCCGGTGGGCAAGGTAGAGTTCATTGGCTTTGACAGCAAAATCAAGGGCAACGTGCTGGTACGTGTGTCGATTGACCGCGCCGCCCCGGTGACCCAATCGGTTTTTGCCACGGTGGCCTCGCAAGGCGTGACGGGCCTGGGCTTTATTCAGCTGGACGACACGGGCGAGTCAAAAGAACGCCTGGTGGCCAACGACGACAACCCGCCGCGCATCCCTTTAAAAACCGGTGGCCTGGACAAATTGCTCAAGCAGAGCGAGGTAATTTTCAAGCAGGTAGAACAAGCCAGCGTGCAGCTCAGCAAGCTGCTGTCAGACGACAACCAGAAAGTCATCACGGGTGCTGTCACGCAACTGGGCGAGGCAGCTGGCAGCGTTGGCAAACTGTCAGTCAACATGAACAGCATTCTTGACGCACAACTGGGGCCTGACAAGGTCAACATCCCCAGGCTCGTCAAAAATATGGATGCCACGTTGAGTTCGGCCAAAACTGCGGTCGATGAAGTCAGCGTGACCGCCAAGCGTCTGAATGAAAAAGGGGGCCCACTCGACAAGCTGGCTGAAGGCGGCTCGGCACTGGCCTCTGGAGCCGAGGCTTTCAGCGCGGGCACCCTGCCAAAACTCGGCGAGGTGGCCGACGAAACAGCGCGCGCCATGCGCCAGCTGCGCCGCACCGTGAGCGCGGTAGACGACAACCCGCAATCGCTTATTTTTGGCAACGGCCCACCCACGCCTGGCCCGGGCGAACCCGGGTTTTCTGCCACTGGAGCAAAGAAATGACTTTCAACACAGTCATCACACATCGCTTTAACGCTATGCAATCAGTAGCTGCTCGCGCCCAAATTTATTGGTCTGCAGCTGTTTTTTGCATGTTTTTTGTGCTGTTTTTACTGCCTGGCTGCTCCGCTTTGCCCGACAAACCCGTGCGCGCCAGCATGTACGACTTTGGGCCCGGCAACCTGACGGCCCAGCCCACGACGCGACAGGCGCCTTTGCCACCCATCGCCATCGACGACATCACCACCTCAGGTGGGGCGCTGGACAACATGGCGGTGCTGTACCGGCTGGCCTACCAGGACGCGCAGCTGCTGCGCCCCTACACCCTGGCGCGCTGGTCCATGCCGCCTGCGCAGCTGGTGCGCCAGCGTTTGCGTGACACGCTCAGCCAGCGCCGCACCGTGTTTGGTGCGGGCGACAGCGCTGCGCTCAACCGCAGCCAGAACGCGGTGCTGCCGCGCTTGCTGCGCCTTGACCTGGAAGAGTTCAGCCATGTGTTTACCACGGCGGATGCCAGCATCGGCCTGATCCGTCTGCGTGCCACGCTGCTCGAAGTCACGCCTGCGGGTGAAAAGCTGATCGGCCAGCGCAGTGTGGTGGTGCAGCAGCCCGCCACCACGCCTGATGCACCTGGCGGCGTGCGTGCGCTGGCAGCGGCGACAGATACCGCCATTGAAGAGATCGACCAATGGTTGCAACAAAGCCAGGCGCGTTGACAGCAAAAGCTTTGACTTCCAAGTATGGCATTGACCCATGAAAACGCTTGAAGAACAACTGCACACCGCCGGGCTGACCGTCACGGGTCACTGCAAAAGTTTGAGCACGTACAGCACAGAACTGTTAAAAACCTCGCCCCTGCTGCTCGACATGACACCGCAAGAGGTGGACCTGCTGGGCAAGTCGATGCTGCTGGTCAGTGTGGAGGCGGGCCAGGCGCTGATCCGTGAGGGTGAGGTGGGTGAGTGGATGCTGCTGCTGCTCAAAGGCACGGTGGATGTGACCAAACAGGTGGAGCAGACAGATGAAGCGGGTGAAAAAACCACCACTACATCGCGCATCGCGGTGATCCAGTGCGGCGCATCGCTGGGGGAGATGTCCATGCTCGACAGCGAACCCCGTTACGCCAGCTGTATCGCCATTGAAGCCGTCGAGGCGGGCGTGCTGGGCAGGCGCGAGATAGGTCTGCTGATACGCGACCACCCGGCAGTGGGCGCCAAGCTGCTGGTCAAAATTACGCAGCTGATGGCTCAGCGCCTGCGCAACACGACGAATCATCTGGTCAAATTGCTACAACAATAGGAGCTGTTAGCCCACGGCGTGTTCAAGCCAACTTTTTAAGCGCCGTCACTTCTATTTCAATCAGCATGCGCTTGTCCACCAGCCCGGCAGAGATCATCATCGCTGCGGGCCGCACACCACCAAAATAATCGCGCAGCACAGGCCAGCATTTTTCAAACTGCGACGCATCCGGCAACACATAAGTCACCCGAACGACATCGGCCATCGAGCTACCCGCCTGCTGCAAAGCGGTTGCAATATTCTTCAAACATTGTTCGGCTTGCTCGGCAACGTCGTTCGAGATCGTCATGGTGCTGTAGTCAAAGCCGGTGGTGCCCGACACAAACACCCAGTCGCCCGCCACCACGGCGCGGGAGTAACCGATTTGAGATTCGAAGGTAGAGCCTGAGCTGATGAGGGTTCTTTTCACGGCGCTTTAACTTTTCATCAGCAACGGAAACAGCTTGCCCAGCCCATCGGCCATCACCTCTACCGCCAGCGCAGCCAGTATCAAACCCATCAGCCGTGTCATCACGTTGATGCCGGTTTTGCCGAGCACGCGGGCAATCGGCTCGGCGAGTGAAAAGCACAGCGCGGTGGCCAGGGCGATGACCACGCCGTAGGCTACCAGCGTGCCCAGCTGCAAAAAGGTTTTGGCTTTTTCGGCGTAAATTACCACCGTGGACATGGTGGCCGGCCCGGTCAGCAGCGGGATGGTCAGCGGCACCACGGCGATGCTGGCACCCATGGCGGCTTTGGCGGCACCGTCTTCCATTTCATGCGTGTCGGTTTTGGCCTCGGCAGGTTGCGCGTTGAGCATATTGAGTGAACTGATCAGCAGCAGCATGCCGCCGCCGACCTGAAAGCTGGCCAGCGAGATGCTGAAAAATTCCAGAATTCTCAAACCCAGCAACGCACTGACCGCAATCACGACAAATGCGCTGAAAGATGAAATCAGAATCGTGCGCTGCTTTTGCGCTTTTGAAAAACCCTGCGTGTAGTGGATAAAAAACGGCACGATGGCCAGCGGGTTGACGATGGCCAGCAGCGTGACCAGGGGTTTGAAGTCCATCAGCGGCCACCTGCTACGTCGATGATGGAGCCTGTGGTGTAAGCCGATTTTTCGCTGATGAGCCACAGGATGGCTTCGGCTACCTCAGCCGCTGTGCCTGCGCGCTGCATGGGCACTTGGGGTGCCAAATCCCGCACGCGATTCGGCAGGCCACCCGAGGCGTGAATGTCGGTTTCAATGATGCCGGGCCGCACGGCGTTGACGCGAATGCCCTCTGCCGCCAGCTCTTTGGCCAGGCCCACCGTGAAGGTGTCAATCGCGCCTTTGGCAGATGCGTAGTCCACATACTGGCCGGGCGCGCCCAGCCGGGCTGCTGCGCTGGACACATTCACGATGGCGCCGCCTCCGCCGTCATACCGTGTGCTCATGCGCTTGACGGCTTCGCGTGCGCACATGAAGGAGCCGAACACGTTGATGGCAAACATGCGTTGCAGGCGCTCCAGACGCATGGCATCGACGCGGCTGGTCATGTCGACCACGCCGGCGTTGTTGACCAGAGCTGTCAGGCGGCCCAGTTTGGCATCGACTTTTTGAAACATGGCCAGCACATCGGGCTCGACAGCCACATCGGCCTGCACCGTGATGGCCATGCCGCCGCTGGCGCGGATCTGCCGCACCACCTCGTCAGCGGCCAGTGAGTTGGCGGCGTAGTTGACAGCTACCGCGTAGCCCTGGCTTGCTGCCAGCAACGCCGTAGCCGCGCCTATGCCGCGCGAGCCGCCGGTGATTAAAAGGACTTTGCTCAAAGCTGTCTCCCGCGAGTTGTGTTTGTTTGCTATAACAATGTACCTTACCAACCGGAGATAAAAAGCATGGGCCAATTCATTCACCTCAAAGCGCCAGACGGCTTTGCTGTCCCGGCCTACGTTGCCCAGCCTGCTGGCAAAGCCAAAGCAGCCATCGTCGTGATTCAGGAGATCTTCGGTGTCAACTCCCACATCCAGGCGGTGACGGACCGCTTTGCCGCGCAGGGCTATTTAGCCATCGCACCTGCCATGTTTGAGCGCGTTACGCCCGGTGTGAACCTGGGCTACCAGCCCGATGACATGACAGCAGGCATGGGCTTGAAAGCGGCAGCGACCGACTTGCCCGCCCCCGGCGTGATGCAGGACATTCAGGCTGCGATTGACTACGCTGCCAGTCAGTCAGGCGGCAAAGTTGGCGTGATTGGTTTTTGCTGGGGCGGCCTGCTGACTTGGCAGTCGGCCTGTACCTTGACCGGCATCAGCGCCGCCGCGCCTTACTACGGCGGCGGCATGACAGCGCCGTCAGAAGTCGCCCGCCAGCCGAAGTGCCCGGTGATGGCCCACTTTGGCGAGAAAGACCATTACATCCCGATGGATGGCGTAAACGCTTTTGCCGCCGCACACCCCGAAGTGACGGTACACGCCTATGCAGCTGACCACGGTTTTAACTGTGACCAGCGCGGCTCGTACAACCAGCCAGCCGCTGATTTGGCACGCGAGCGGACGCTGGCGTTTTTTGCTGAAAAGCTGGCCTGAAACCTGTTGAAATTTGCTGAAAGGGCTCAAAATGCCTCAAAAAGCTGGTTTTAAGATACGTTTTAGGCCTGTAGCCCAATGGATTCGGGCGCAAGCAGCTCCTGTTTTAATAGTGGCTACCTTTTCAATGTTGATGCCAGCTCAGGCCTTTGAGTACACCGGCCCGCTGTTTGACGCGCACCTGCACTATAACGACGAGGCAGCCAGCGGTGCGCACCCCATCAGCGATGTGCTGGCGCGTGTGCAGAAGAGCGGCGTAAAGGCCATCGTTGCCAACAGCCGCCCCAACGACGGCAGCAAGGCGCTGGCCGCATCGCCCGAGACGCGCAAAGCTGGCGTGACGGTGGTGCCTTTTATTCGGCTGTACCGCAACCGGGCCGACTACGACAGCTGGTTTAAAGACGAGACGATTTACGACATGGTGCAAGCCGAATTTGCACGTGGCGTCACGGGCGACCAGGCCGGGCCGTTCAAGGGCATTGGCGAATTTCATCTGTACGACAGCGCGAATGCGAATGGTGCGGTGGCTAAAAAGCTGATGCAGTTTGCGGCCAAAAACAAGCTCGCTGTGCTGGCCCATGTTGACGACACCGCCATTGATTTGTTGATGGCGCATGCGCCTGATGCGAGGCTGATCTGGGCGCATACGGGCATTGGCGGTGCACCTGCTGCGCGCGTGGATGATCTGTTTAAAAAATACCCGCAACTGATGGGCGAGCTGTCGTACCGGCCAGGCTTGACCTGCGAGGGCGGCAAGCTGTGTACAGAGTGGCGCACGCTGCTTTTGAAATATCCAGGCCGCTTCATGATCGGCTCAGACACCTGGGTGAACCAGCGCTGGCAATATTACGAAGATCTGATGAAAGGCTACCGGGTTTGGCTGGGCGACTTGCCGCCAGACGTGGCGCGCAAGATTGGCTGGAGCAATGGCGCCGATTTGTTTGGGGTCAAATAACCCGGTTCAATCGACCTTGGCGCCCGAGGCCTTCACCACCGGGCCCCAGCGGGCAATTTCAGATTTGACAAAGCTTGCAAACTGGTCTGGCGTGGTGGGCACAAACCGCAGCCCTTCGCCTGTCATGCGGGCTTGCACGTCTGGCAGGCGCATGACGCGCTGCACCTCGGCGTTGATTTTGGCCACCACGGGGGCAGGTGTGCCCGGCCCGGCAAACAGCCCGGCCCAGTTGTTCACGTCATAACCCGGCAAGCCTGACTCAGCCACCGTGGGTACGTCGGGCAGTGCGGTCGAGCGTGCCGAGCCCAGCACGGCGATGGCCCGCAGTTTGTCGGCCTTGACCTGCGCCAGCACGGTGGGCAGCGTGGCAAACACCATGGAGGTTTGCCCGCCTAACAAGTCGGTGATGGCGGGCACGTTGCCCTTGTACGGGATGTGGGTGATGTCAACCTTGGCCATGGTTTTAAACAGCTCGCCGCCCAGGTGGCCAGTTGTACCCGCACCCGCAGAGCCGTAGCTCAGGTCGGTGCGGGTTTTCGTCAATGCAATTAATTCCCTGACCGACCTGGCGGCAACTGATGGGTGCGTAACCAGCAGGCTTTCAGCCTCGACCACAAAGGCCACTGGCGTGAAGTCTTTGATCGGGTCATAAGGCAATTTTGAAAACAATGTGGCATTGATGGCGTGCGTGCCCACCGTGCCCATGACCAGTGTGTACCCATCGCCCGGGCTTTTGGCCACAATGTCGGCACCAATGTTGCCGCCACCGCCGGCCCGGTTGTCAACGGTCACGGGTTGGCCCCAGGCAGCGCTGAATTTTTCAGCCAATACACGGCCAAAAATATCAGCGAAGCCACCGGGTGGAAACGGCACCACGATGCGGATGGGCTTGGCGGGCCAGGCTTGCGCCTGCGCGGGTGTGGCCATCAGCAAACCACCCAGCGCTGAAAGCAGTATCAAAAAACCAGCAAGTACTTTTCGCATGACAAACTCCGGTTGATCTCAAAATTCAATCGCTGTGAGCGGCACAATCTGTACGCCGTTTTGCTCCAGCGCACGCCGCACAGCACCTGCAAGCATCGTGCCTGCTGGCTCGTCACCGTGCGTACAAAACGTGTCTATCCGGGTGGGGATGCGCTGGCCGCTGTGCGTCACAATCGCACCTTCCTGCATAAAGGCCAGCACCTGCTTGACGGCTGCATCCGCATCAGTGATCAATGCATCTGCATGCTTGCGCGAGCGCAACTGGCCCGAGTCTTCATAGCGGCGGTCTACATAGGCCTCATGCGCCACGCGCAGGCCCGCAGCATGTCCGGCAATCACCATTTCAGAGCAGCAGTTGGCCACAAAAATCAAATCCGGGTCAGCCGCCCGAATGCCCCGTGCCACCGCTGCCGCGTAGTCCGCATCGTCATGCGCCATGTTGTTCAGTGCGCCATGCGGCTTGACATGGGTCACGCGCCCGCCCGCACCATGCGCCATGGCCTGCAAAGCACCGATCTGATACGTCACCATGTATTCCAGGTCACGCAGGCTGGTTTTAATTTGTCGGCGGCCAAAGCCCCACAAATCGTTAAACCCCGGATGCGCGCCTATCGACACACCTTGGGCCAAGGCCTGGCGCACTGCACCTGCCATGATGGTTGGGTCCCCGGCATGAAAACCGCAGGCAATGCTGGCCGACTTGATGATGCCCATCATGCCCGCGTCGTCGCCCACCGTGAAGCGCCCAAAACTTTCGCCGACATCGGCATTCAGATTGATGGTTGTCATCGCCATACCTGTGATTGAAGATCACTTTCAGCATAGCACCAGCTGATGCACCAGGCCTGAGTTGATGGCTGGCAAAGCGGCCAGCGAGCAAACTTAAACTTCGTTTTGCACCAGCCCATGTTGAGCCAACCAGTCCAGCATTTGCGGCCACAGCACCGTACCCACCTGCGGACGAAAGTAACCCATATGCCCGACCTGCTTGACGCCCAGACTGCCGGGTGTCAAATCAATCGTGTCAACCGCTGCGTTGACGTAGCCTGTGAAAAACGCATCCCGTGACGCAGGCGGTGCCCACAAGTCGTCGGTGCTAACGGCCGCGCCTATCGGTATGCGCACGTCGGCAAACCTGTCGGTGATGGCCTTGGCCTCGGGGTCGTCAAAAAAGTAGTGCGGCAGCGCGCACCAGCGCTTCCAGTCACGGTACACGCCCATGGGCAGGTCTTCGCCTGCACCCACCTTGCTCATTGGTTGGTAGCCGTACAGACGCGTGGCGATGGGCCCGAGCACATGCCACATCGCCCACACGCGGTAGCGCTCAGGGCGCGGCATCCAGCCGTGCCAGCCAGCGCCCGCACCGCACACATAAGCCGCCTGCAACACATTCGTATCCGGCAACTGGCCAATCGCATGGCCACCCAGGCTGTGACCGACCAGCCAGACCTTGCCGCGCGCGTGGGCGTAGTCAACGGCCGCCGCCAAGTCCAGCGTTGACCAGTCGGCGTACTGCATGTCAAAACCTTTGAGCGTGCCTGGTTTTGAATCGCCGATGCCCCGGTAGTCTGTGGTGATAACGTTCACGCCGTGCGCCTGCGCAAACTCGGCAAAACGGCGGTAAAAGCCACGCGGCACGCCCGTGGCACTGGCCACGGCGATGAACTGATCGCTGTTGGCCGGGTAGTGTGTGGCGGCCAGCGGGTAGCCGTCTTTGGCGTGGAGTGTGATGTGTAGCGGTGTTGTCATTGATGTTTTGCTGGCTATGATGAAAGGCATGATTCAACTGCATTACTACCCCAGCACCGCCTCCATGGCGCCGCACATCTTGCTGCGTGAATTAGGCGTGCCGTTTGAACTGCTGCTGGTTGACCGCGCACAAAACGCGCAAAAAATGACGGCGTATTTGAAGCTGAATCCGAATGGGCTGATACCCGTGTTGACCGATGGAGATTTGATTCTGTACGAAGCCGCTGCGATATGCCTTCACCTGTGCGACACGTATCCTGAAGCGGCTTTGGCACCAAAAGTCGGCACAGCGGAGCGGGCGCATTTTTACAAATGGCTGATGTGGCTGACCAACACATTGCAAGCGACATTGATCACATATTTTTACCCAGAGCGCTGGGTGAATGCGGGCAACGATGCGGGCGCAGCACAGGTCAAAGCGCAAGCTGAAATCAAAGTGGGTGTTCTGCTTGATCAGCTTGATGCAGAACTGGCCAGGCAAGGGCAAAACAACGCTGCCCCGTGGCTGCTGGGCGCCAACTATTCAGCCGCCGATATCTACACCCTGATGCTCTGCCGCTGGACGCGCAACTTCGAGTCCAAACCTGCCAGGGACAGAGCGTCACTCGGGCCGTATTTGCAACGCATGCTGGCGCGGCCTGCCGTGGTCAAGGCGTTTGAGGCTGAGGAACTGGGGACGCCTTGGGTTTGATGCTGGATAGCCTGCTGGGTTGCAGACATCACCGGAGAGTCTGACGTTGCCTGTCACTCAATCCCCACCATCCCAGCCTCGGGGTAGCGCCCACCTTCAACCGCGTCGGGCGGGAAGATCGCATCCAGCTCGGCCACTTCTGCGGCTGACAAGGTAGCATCAGCCGCTGCGGCGTTTTGCTCCAGGTAGGTGATGCGCCGGGTGCCGGGGATGGGCACCACGTTTGGATATTTGCTCAGCAGCCAAGCCAGGGCCACTTGCGCGTTCGTCATGCCTTTGGCTTGGGCAAAGCGGCTCAGGCCATCGACCATGGCCTGGTTGGCGGCCTCGGCCGCGCCCGTAAAGCGCGGAAGCATGTTGCGAAAGTCATTGGCTGCCAGGCTGGCTTTGTCCAGTGCGCCTGTCAAGAAAGCGCGGCCTAGCGGGCTGTAGGCGATGAAGGTGGTGCCCAGGTCGGCGCAGGTGGCCAGCATGTTATTTTCAGGCTCTCGCGCCCAGAGCGAATACTCACTTTGCACGGCCGCAATCGGGTGTACGACATGGGCTCTGCGCAGGGTAGCGCTTGACACTTCAGACAGCCCGAGCTGCCTGACCTTGCCCGCTTTGACCAGCTGTGCCATCGCGCCGACCATGTCTTCAACCGGCACGTCGGGGTTGCGGCGGTGGCAGTAATACAGGTCAATCGTCTCCACGCCCAGGCGTTTGAGCGATGCCTCGCAGGCGCTTTGCACATAGGCGGGGGTGTTGTCGATGCGCCGCTCGTACTGGCCAGCGGCCCTCACGATGCCGAACTTGGTGGCCAGCACCACTTGCGCGCGCCGTGCAGCACCGCCAGCTTTTAAAAACTGGCCAATCAGTGTTTCGTTGTGGCCAAAGCCGTAAATGTCGGCGCTGTCGAAAAAGTTGACGCTTAAGTCAAGCGCCCGCGCCATCGTGCTGTGTGACTGCGCGTCGTCGGTTGCGCCATAAAACTCGCTCATGCCCATGCAGCCCAGGCCGATGGCAGAGATGGGCGTTTTGGCGCTGCCCAGCAGTCGTTGTTGCATGATTTTGTCCTTTTTTAGGGGTTAAAATGGCTGTCGCCCAATGGATTCGGGCGCAAGCAGCTATGAAAATAGTAGTAATAAATCTTAACTGAAAGCTTGCACGGCTGCACGCACCACCGCCTGCCGCAGCCACATGTGTGCGCTTTGCGCCTCCTCGCGGCGGTGCCACACGGCGTCTACATGCACCGGGGCGACGTCAAACGGCAGGGGCCGCAGCACCAACTGGTCGGCAATGCCTGTAACGCTGACAAAGTGCTTTGGCAGCACTGTCAGCAAATTGGAATGGGCCACCACCCGGCCTGCGGTGAAAAACTGGTTGACGGTCAGCACCACCTGACGCTTGCGGTTCAGCGCGGAAAGCGACTCGTCAATAAAACCAAACGGCCGGCCTGAAAAGCTCACCAGCATGTGACGTGCCGCGCAAAACTTGTCAAGCGTCAGTGGGCCGCGCGCCAGTGGGTGGCCAGTGCGCATCACACACACATACTGGCCGTCATACAGGCGCTGATGAGAAAACCCCACCGCTTCATCGCCTTGGGCGCGCACCACCAGGTCAGCCAGCACCGACGGGAAGTGGCCCACCGCCAGGTCGGCGTTGGCTTCATCGAGCAGGCGGCGTGGGTCGCGCGTCGTTAAGGGCACCACCCGCATCGAAACGCCGGGGGCTTCACGCTCCAGAATGTCGATCAGTCCGGGCATCAGTTCGGCGGCCGTGGCATCCGCCATGGCCAGCACAAAGGTGGTGCTGGCCGTCAGGGGTTCAAAGCTGCTGGGCGCGAGTGACGCCTGGAGTTGCCGCAAGGCCTCTCGCACCGTGGGCCACAGCGCCTGCGCGCGCGGGGTGGGCATCATACCCTGGCCGCTGCGCACGACCAGTTCATCACCGAGTGCTTGCCGCAATCGGCGCAGCGCATTGCTGACGGCGGGCTGCGTGAGCGACAGGTTACGCGCCGCCCGGGTCAGGCTGCGCTCTGCCATCACCTCGTCAAACAGCCGAAGCAGGTTGAGGTCCAATGTGCGGAAGTTGGGCGGTTTGGGTTTGTAGCTTGCAGACACGGGCCTAATTTATCACTGTTGTGAATAACTGGCATCATAAAGATAAAGTTGAATATCATCAGTAGTAACCCTAATATCACTTCATCCAAAGCTGTTTCGCGTTGGATATTGCAAAAAGGGAAACACCATGACCAGCTTTGTACACCTAGAGTATTCCAACCAACATTCCGGCGTTATGCGCTTCGAGTCGGCGATTGCGTCTATGCAGCACTTCAAGCGCAATTTTTCAGGTACGCGCGGCCTGGCCACGCTCCTGCTGTCGGCTATTGCCGCAGCCGTGATGGTGGTCGCCTACCAGGTGATGGACAGTGTTGCAGAAGGCCATTTGCTGGTGCTGTGGATTGGCCTGTGGGCAGTGGCGTTTGCAACACTCGCCACCTTTGCAGCCACCGCGCGAAGCGTGACGCTGGGCCTTAAAGCCAGCCTGGACACCTGGTCACGCAACGTCGCCGCCAAACGCGCCGACGAGCGCCTGTGGGCCATGGCCCAAACGGATGCGCGTGTGATGGCCGATTTGCAAGTTGCCATGTCCAAAGGCGACCCGCGTGACGAGGACATGGTGTTTGTCGCGCCATCGTACAAAAATCTTGCAGTCTGAGCAGCTTCGCGCTAAATTAAAAGGTTGTTTTGATCACGCCGCCACAAACGGTACGTACTCAACGCATCGCCGCTTCCAGCTCCAGTTTGCGCTTGCCCCAGTTTGGCATTACATCCCCCAGCAGTTGAAAAAACTGCTCCCCATGATCTGGATGCCAGGCATGGCACAGCTCATGCGCAATCACATAGTCAATGCACCGCCCGGCATGCGCAACCAATGCCGTGTTCAGCGTCAGTGCCCCGGCTTGCGACAAACTTCCCCAGCGCAGCTTAAGCCTGCGCACCTGTAGCCGCACCGCTGGTGCGGGTTGCAGCAGTGGGTGCTGTAGCCACTTGGCTAACCGCCAGGCAAACTCCACCTTGGCTTGTGCGTGATACCAGCGAGCCAGCACGGCCGACACTGCCGCGCGGTCATGCGGGTCGGGCACTTGCACTTGCACTTGTGTACCTTGCAGGGTCACGCTGTGCCGCCCAGTAGAGATTTTTAATTGCAACTGGCGACCCAGCAGGCGAAATGTTTCGCCTGCCAGGTACTGGCGCGGCTGGGGTGCTGGCAGGTAGCGGTCAAAGCTCATCGCCTGCCGGGCTATCCATCCTGCACGCCGCCTGAGCTTGGGTTCAAGCTCTGACCACGACATGCCTGTGGGTGTGCGTACCACCAGCCGGGCACCGTCTAGGGCATGCGGATGCACTTCAATGCCCAGGGTTCGCCTGCGGCTTGATTGCGTGACCTGTAGCCGCAAATCACGCCCACGTACTGACAGGCTGGCTGGCGCGTTCACCGGTTCAGCCCCCGGTTTCGCGCCAGCCGCATCAGCCCGGCCAGCAGGCTGTCGACCGTTGCGCCGTCTGGCGGGCTGCCCGTGTGTTTGTTAAAACTGTCGTACAGATAGTCGTCCAGCGCTTGCTCGGTTTGCCGCTGGACTTGCAGGTCGTCCCAGTAAGCGACTTTGCGAAACGTCTGAAACACCGCCAGTACGCCCGTCGCCAATTCAGCAGCGATGGATTCCACGCGAGCATCTGACAAACCTGGCAGCGCCAAGTGCGACTTGAGCACGCCATACATGGCCACAGCATCGTCATTACCGCGGATCGACTCCGGCGTGTCGTTACGGCCATGCGCCGTGATGCGGCTTTTGATGTCATTGACCCGTTTCAAATACTCCAGCTCACTGATGCGCCTGGCCTGGTAGTCGTCAATGGTTTGCTGGATGAGCTTTGAAAACTTTTCGTAAAACGCCGGGTCTTGTTCCAGCCGCTCGGTAATGGCGCGCTTGGTCGCGTGGGCCATTGTGTCGGCCTGCGCGGCCTTGCTTTTAAAACCCTGTTCCTCCACCACTTGGGCAAACGCACCGCTGTCAAAAATGTTCACCGGCTCGTGCAGGGGCAGCACCTCATTGGCAAATATTTGGGTGTTCAGCAGTTTTTGTATGCGCGGCTCATAGTCCCGCCTGAAGTCCACTGATTCGCTGTAGCGCAGCCGCACTGCGGCCTTCAGTCGTACAAACAGTCGCAGGTCGCCCTTGTACTGTGCCAGCAGCGCGTCAGTGATGGTGGTTAAAAACTGTTCGTTACCCAAGGCAGTGGCCAGTGTTTTGGCATAGCTGGCCAAGCGCTCGTAAAAATCTTCACGCACCGCCTCATCGGCTAAGGCCCGCTCAAACGCATCTTCATCGGTTCGGCTCTTCACATCGCGGAACAGCTCCCACACCTGCGCGTGGCGCTCGGGCAGCTTGTCGATTTCGTCTTTGGCAGCCAGCAGCGCTTTGCGTATGTCTGCGGCGTCAAAGCCCGCCAGGGCCTGGTAGGTGTCCAGTGCCTGGTCCAGCTTGCCCAGCACACCTGCGTAGTCAATGATGTAACCAAAGTCTTTGGTGCGGGTTTTGCCTTCGCGGCTGTCGTCAAACAGGCGGTTGACCCGCGCAATGGCTTGCAGCAGCGTGTGGTCGCGCAGCTCGCGCGTCAGGTACAGCACCGTGTTGCGGGGCGAGTCAAAGCCTGTCAGCAGCTTGTCCACCACAATCAAAATTTCAGGTGCGTCCGAGCTGTTGAACTGGTCAATCGTGTTCTTAAGGTAGCTCTCTTCGTTACCGTGCCGCTTCATCATGCGGTCCCAAAACTGCCGCACCTCGTCCGCTGGCGGTGTGTCTACGTTCTCGAACCCTTCACGCGCATCGGGGGCCGATATAACGACCGCACTGCTGACCTGACCCATGTCGTCAAGTGCCTTCTGGTACTTGATGGCGGTGAGCTTGTCTTTGGCCACCAGTTGCGCTTTAAAGCCGGTACCTTGCCAGTTTTGTACAAAATGCGCGCTGATGTCAAACGCTGTCATGTACACCACCTGGTCAGCGCCGCTAAGCATGCGGGCACGTGAATACTTGTGCTTCAAGTCAGCTTTTTGGTGCGGCGTCAGCCCAGCGGTGTGGCGCTCAAACCAGGTGTCAATGGCTTGGCTGTTTTGCTCAATGCGCACCAGGCGCGACTCATACAGCAGCGGCACCACCGCGCCGTCTTGCACAGCCTGCTCTATCGTGTACGAATCAATCAGCTTGCCAAAGCGGGCAAAGCTGTTTTTCTCGTCCTTCAGCAGCGGCGTGCCGGTAAAACCAATAAAGCAGGCGCGCGGAAACATCTTGCGCATCTCGGCTGAAAAGCTGCCGAACTGGGTGCGGTGGCTTTCATCCACCAGTACAAAAATCTCGCTCGAATCATCGGTAAACTTTTTAATGCCTGACGCCCTACCAAACTTGTGTACCAGCGTGGTGATCAGCTGGGCTTTGCGGTCAGCCACCAAGCATAGCAATTCACGCGCTGTTTTGGCCCGGTGCGGTATAAAACCGCAGGCGGCAAAGGTATTGCCCAGTTGCTTGTCCAGGTCCGTCCGGTCAGTGACCAGCACAATGCGCGCCTCGCCGCTGCGGTTGATGGCTGGGTCCAACGCCAGATGGCGTGCCAGCATTACCATGGTGAGTGACTTGCCTGAGCCCTGGGTATGCCACACAATGCCGCCCTCACGTGCGCCGTCAAGGCTGCGGTTTTGAATGGCGGCCAGCACTTTTTGCACCGCAAACACCTGCTGGTAGCGCGCCACCTTGCGCTGCCCGCCGTCAAACACCGTGTAGGCAAAGCTCATGCTCAGTAGCCGCTGGGGGCGTAGCAGCGCGTACAACGTGCGGTCTTGCACTGTGGGCTCGCGCTGCACGGTGTAGGTGCCCCGGTCTGCATCTGCGGTGTGGCTTGCCGTACCGTCCATCAAGGTGTCAAGCTTGCCCTGCACCAGCTCAAACAGGCTGGCCTGCACGTGGGGCAGCAGCGGCTTGGCAATGGCGGCGCGCAGCTCGGCTTCTTGCTGTGACGGCAGCTCTTCCTTCCATGCGGCCCAAAACTTGGCTGCCGTGCCCACCGCGCCGTAGCGCGCACTGTTGCGGTTGGTGGCCAGCACCAGTTGCACGTGGTGAAACAGCGCGGGTATGTAGTCCTCCGTCTGGTTGCGAATGGTTTGGGAGATGCCCTGGTCAAGCAGCTCGCTGGGTGCCTTGCATTCAATGGTGGCCAGCGGTATGCCGTTCACAAACAGCACCAGGTCAGGCCGCGCTGTGGCAAAGCTGCGGGTACGCTCAACCGCAAACTCGGGGCTGATGTGCCACACATTGTTCTCTGGCCGCTGCCAGTCGATATAGCGCAGCGAAAACGCCTTGGTGTCCCCATCAACAGCTTGCTCCAGGCTGATGCCCAGCGTCAGCAGGTTGTATACCGCCTCGTTGGTGCGCTGCAAGCCATCGTTGGGCACAGCCCGCAGGCGCTGAATGGCGGCATGAATGTTTTCTTCAGTAAACGGATGCACCGCGCCCCGGTACTGAATGCTGTTGATGCGCTTGAGCTGGGTGCGCAATACTTCTTCCAGCAGCACATTGGCCAGCCTGCCACCCCGCGCCCCCAGCGCCTCAGCCGGGCTAAGGTACTGCCAGCCCAGGTTCACCAGCAGTTGCACCGCCGGTATCTGGCTGAGAAAGACTTCGTCCGTCTGAAAGCGGCGTGGGTCGGCAGTCATGCGGCTGGCCCAGCAAAACAAACGCTATTAAAACAGGAGCTGCTTGCGCACGTATCTATTGGGCTAGAGCCATATTTCATACCTATTTTCCCTTCAAAAGTGTTGTTTTTGACTGTTTTTTTGATGTTTTGGGTATGCGCCAGTCGCCCGAGAGTAGTTTTTGCATGAGGGCTCGCTTTTGGGTGCGCAGTTGCTCAATCCTTTGCATGGCCAAGCCAATTTCAGTGTCAGCAAAGTCCAAAAGTGCAGCTATTGCATCTTGCTCGGGCAAGGGTGGCAGCGGCAACTTGATTGACTTGAAATCGGTATAACTGATCTGCTTGCCATCCCGAATGCCCACCACGGCGACTGACAAGCGATGCAGAAAATCGACAGACTTGAAATACTGGCGGAAATAAGGCGCATGTACTTGCTTGGCATCTGCTTCAAGCACGGTGTATGCAGGGCTGACCAAGCCACGGTAAACCGAATGCTCCAGCCCGCCTTGAAACGAGCGCAGACTGATGACAAAGTTATCTGGCTCAACCAGCTTGAATGAATTGACATCACCACTGGGCATGGTGACGCGCCCCACCAGCATGGTGCGCGGTATCACTCCACGGTCTTGTGTGACTGACAGCAATTGTTCATTTAACTGGCTTCGTTTGGCGATGTCGTTAAACAGCTTGTCCGCCCGCGCCATCTTCCACTTCCCCTTGAACCCCTTCAAGCGCTTGCGCCCTGTCAGTAGTTGCTGCATCAGGCCTTGTTTGCGTTGCACTAGTGCGGCTAACAGGACGGTGGATTTTTGAATTGCAACATCCCATTCAGCTAATAAAGCAATTGACTTTTTCTGGTAGTCAAGCGGGAAAAGCGGCACCGGGAAATCAGCCACGTCCGTTTTAGTAATGTTTGGATCTTTCCTGCTGCTACCTGCAAAGCGTTTCCAGTATCCAACCCGATGATTCAACCATTCAAGCAAGAAGCGCGAGTCCAGTTTTTCCGCATCGGGGATGATGGCGGTTAATGCTTGATTGATGGCCGCTGACTGTGCAAGTAACCCAGTGCGACCAATTTGCTTGAATCCGCCGTACATCGCGACCAAGACCGCATTGCTTGGGATCATCTGACAAGACGATTTTTTCAAGCCAATTGCAGTCAGGGTTTCTTCTGTCACATTGATAGTCCCGTTATTTAGGTCGGTTGTCTTTACCCAAGGTATGCCTCCACCAAAATATTCTGAGCGCTCACGCAACGGCGTACCACCACCCAAAAAGTTTGCGACTTCATTTAGGCGAACGAGTTGCGGTGACTTCACAAGAACACAGCCTTGACATTGGCAAGAATCGAGCATTGATGCGGCTTCCCGGGCAACTCTAAAGGATTACTTAATAGTTCGATTTGTGCCAATTCAGTTGTCAAGCGATCCTTGACAACTGAAATCATCGCCTTGAAGCGTTGGTTTTTGCTGCTCATCGCAAGGGCACTTTCTTTACCGCAGCCACTTGCTTGACCCGCTCACGCTCAATTTGCTTGATGCTCTTGGCGGGTGTCGGCAAGTCCTCGGGCATGGTGCTGCCCAGCTCTTTGATGGTTTGCCTGACTTTTTCGCCCACGGCATAGTGCGCCTTGTTAGCCTGTACTTTGCCTTTGATGCTTTCGCGTTGGAGTTTTTCTTCAGCTTGCGTGGCACGAAACAGGTTGGCTGCCAGCTCGGTGCTGCCCATGTGGTCGAGGATTCTTTCGCTTTTCTTCAGCTCTCTTTTGCTGTGCAGGTCTTTGGCACCCAAGCCACCGTACAAGCCCTTGTAGCCGTGGTCTTGAAAGATGGCATAGTCAATCGGCGTTTCAACGCCAGCGCTTTTGGCTGCGGCTGACAAGGCTTTGTTGTGTTCAGACAGCTCATGCCGAATCGCCAGGCGGCGCTCGTCTTCAGGCAGTTGGCCAAAGCGCTCGGCATCGCCCAGCTCCTGGCGGCGGGTTTGCAGGGCAAAGTAAGTCTGGCCAAAGGCGACGATGGGTTTGGACGGGTCCGCGTTTTGAACAATGAGGTAGCAGGCGTAGCGTGAGAGCTGCGTGTCGTCCACTTGACGGTACGCACCAGAGCCAAGTTCGACCATTTTGCTGACGTCAGCAAAATGGTCTGGTTCGCGGTGCCCACTGTTACGGCAAGCCTCGCGCGCCTTCTCAACCACCACCAGGAAGTTGCGGTACTGCACGTAGTCCAGCAGGGTTGCCAGCTCACGGGCAAACCAATACTCTTCGCCTTTTTTGTCACTATGGCGAATGGCTTCAAAGCCATTTGAAGGTTGAACTCGATTCATAAACCCAACTCCTTTAAATGCTTCTTCATGCGCACCCGCACCTCGGCCAGTTCTTTTTCAAGCCGCTCAATCTCTAATTCGGTCGCAGCCAGATCGATTTCAACTTCCTCTTCAAACGTATCAACATAGCGCGGAATGTTGAGGTTAAAGTCGTTTTCAGCAATGGTTTCAAAGCTGACAGTGCTGGCGTACTTGTCTGCGCTCTTTCGGGCTTTAACCGTGGCAATGATCTTTTCAAGAAAGGTGTCTGTCAGCAGGTTTTGTGCTTTGGCGCTGGCAAAGTCGGCGCTGCCGTCAACAAACATCACATCCGTCTCGCTGGCCCGCGCGCCGCCGCGCTCACGGGCACGGTCAAACAGTAATATTGCCACCGGTATGCTGGTGGTCGGGAAGAGGTTGCCGGGCAGGCCAATCACGGCGTCGAGCAGGTTGTCTTCAATCAGGCGCTTGCGTATGCGGCCTTCAGCCCCGCCCCTGAACAGCACGCCATGCGGCACCACAACAGCTACGCGGCCTGTTAGGGGCTTCGCGGCTTCAATCATGTGGCTGATAAAGGCGTAGTCAGCCTTGCTTTTGGGCGGCAGGCCGCGCCAAAAGCGTTTGTAGGGGTCAATAGCGGCGGCCTCTGCGCCCCATTTGTCCAGGCTAAACGGCGGGTTGGCCACCACCACGTCAAAGGTCATGAGGCGGTCGTTTTCAATCAACTGCGGGCTGCGCAGTGTGTCACCCCGGCGGATTTTGGCGCTGTCCAGGCCATGAATAAACATGTTCATGCGGGCCAGCGCCCAGGTGGCCTGGTTCACCTCTTGCCCATACAGCATGAAGTTGCCCTGGTTGGCCTGCTGGCCTTCATGCAACGCCACCACGCGTGCGGCTTCAATCAGCAAGCCGCCAGAGCCACAAGACGGGTCACAAATGCGCGCGCCTGGCTGCGGGTCAGCCAGCCGGGCCAACAGGCGAGAGACTTGTGCGGGGGTGTAAAACTCGCCTGCCTTTTTGCCAGCGTCACTGGCGAATCGCTCAATCAGGTAGATGTAGGTGTTACCAATGATGTCATCGCTGATGCGGCTGGGCCGCAGGTCGAGGGCGTTCAGGTCATTAAGCAGATGCTTGAGGCGCTCGTTGCGGTCTTTGGTAGCACCCAGATTGATTTCACTGTTAAAGCTGATGCCCCGAAACACGAGCTCCAGGTCATGCTGTTTGTTGGCATCGCCAATGGCGGCCAGTGCAATGTCGATCAGCTCGCCGATGTTGGGACGGTCGCGGCGGTCAAACAGGTTTTTAAAAGTGGCGGTAAAGCGTTCAATCTCACGCTGGTTTTTCTTGTTGGGTGCGTCTTCAAACAGCACGACTTCAGGCATGACAAAACGCTCACGCGCCATCTGGCGGCGCACACGCTCTTCGTCGTTTTTGTATTTGACGCGCCATGCGGCTTCATGCTCAGCCCATTGGTCGCTGACGTACTTGAAGAACAACATCACCAGGATGTAGTCCTTGTACTGCGATGGGTCAAGCACGCCCCGAAAGGTGTCGCACGCGGCCCAGGCGGCGCGGTTGATTTCGTCTTGGGTGATGGCGTTGGTCATTCTTTTTCTCTTTCTTTTTTATCGGGCGCAGGCTTCGAGGCTGACGGTTAGTGTGCGTAACTGGTCATCCAAGCGAGCCAGACGCTTTGAGCGTTCTTCGCGATCTGTATTGGTTTCGCCGAAAACTATCAGCGGCTCGTGTGCTTTTGTGAGGTCGGCCTTGACACTGGCAATCTCCTTCTGAATGAAGACACACGTCATGGCCCGGCTGTTTGTCGTCGGCCGCTTTGCCAAGTCTGCGCGAAGCTCCTGACTTGTCTGTTGCAAGTTCTGGATAGTATTTTCTGTACGCTTCAGGGACTCTGCCAGCGAATTAGTCCGTGCTTCCGCCTGGATGAGGTGCGTCTGAAGAATGGTTTTTTCTGTGACCAGACCATCCCTCCATGACCAAAGCGCGAGGACTGTAGTTACCACCAAGGCCAGGCAAGTGGCTACCTGAAAAACAGTTAGCCCTTTTAAAAATTCGCCAAGTGTGACTTTTGCGCTTTCAGTGGCCATTTGACGCTCCCTTTGTAGAAATTGCCTGGTGTAGCTGCGCGTCAACAAGGACGCGACGCTTTTCATTGATCTGATGCGTGAGCTTTTGCTCAATGAGCGACAGCTTGGCGATGTTCGCTATGGCAAGTTGTTGTTGCATGTGTGGCACTTCAACAGGCAGGTCTGCCAAAGCGCCGGCCGGGATCATGTGGATGGTGCCGCCCTGTGCGCGCTCATCAATCAGTTTTTGCGTGGCCGGCCGATTGAGCCACCAATGCAGGTAGTCTGGCAAGACTTGCGCGTGGTCGTGAATACGCACGAACATCATTGGCGCGATGGTGACGGCGAGGCCCAACTGGGGTGTGACCAAAGAAAAACTGTTTTGAAACCCGCGTGAGCGGAAGACTAGGTCACCCGCCTTTAAAAGGTAGCGCGGGGCAACCTCACCACCTTCAATACGCGCCAAGCCGTAACTGCTATCCAGCAGTCCGTTACCTGAATCCTTCATCTGGACAACGGCAATGGCACCTTTGGCGGCTTGCTTCAAGCTGCCGCGAAAGGTGAGCCCCATGTGTATAACAGCGACAGATGAAAGATGAATCACAGAATTTGTGTTTAGCTGAATTAATTTATTTTGATCATATCACAAATATGATACTTTGCAGAATCCTTGTTTTGATACTATTTAATCTAAATGAAACAAAACCCGGCAACGCCGGATTTTGTTTTTGTGCCTTAAGCCGCCAACCGCTTTTCAATAGCCGCCTTGGTGTCCACCAGCGCCTTAGGCAAATGGTGCTCAAGCTGCTTGAACAGCTCTGTGTGCAGCGCCAGCTCCTCTTTCCATGCCGCTTTGTCGATGCTGGTCACGGTGTCGAACTGTTGAGCGGTGAATGGCAAGCCAGTCCAGGTCAGGTCGTTATAGCCTGGTGTCACGCCCATCACGTTATCGGTACCTTGGCCGGTGCCTTCAATGCGGTCAATCATCCACTTGAGCACGCGCATGTTCTCGCCGTAACCAGGCCAGACGAACTTGCCGTCGTCACCCTTGCGGAACCAGTTGGTGGTGTAGATTTTGGGCAACGTAGCACCAGTTTTGGCGAGCTTTTCGCCCATGTTCAGCCAGTGCTGAAAGTAGTCGCTCATGTTGTAGCCGGTAAATGGCAGCATGGCGAATGGGTCGCGGCGCACCACACCGGCCTGGCTGGTGGCGGCGGCTGTGGTCTCGCTGCCCATAGTGGCAGCCATGTACACGCCTTCTACCCAGTTGCGTGCTTCCGTCACCAGCGGCACGGTGGTGGAGCGGCGACCACCAAACATGAAGGCATCAATCGCCACGCCTTTGGGGTCATCCCACGCGCTGTCGAGCGCCGGGTTGTTGATGGCTGCCACGGTAAAGCGGGCATTGGGGTGCGCAGCTTTGGCGCCGGTTTCTTTGGCAATCGCTGGCGTCCAGTCTTTGCCCTGCCAGTCGATGGCGTGTGCGGGCGCATCGCCCATGCCTTCCCACCACACATCGCCGTCGTCGGTCAGCGCGACGTTGGTAAAAATCGTGTCACGCTCAATACTGGTCATGCAGTTCGGGTTGGTCTGCGTGTTGGTGCCGGGGGCCACGCCAAAGTAGCCCGCTTCGGGGTTGATTGCATACAGCTTGCCATCGGCGTTGGGCTTGACCCAGGCAATGTCGTCGCCAATGGTGGTGACTTTCCAGCCTTCAAAACCAGCCGGGGGCACCAGCATGGAGAAATTGGTCTTGCCGCAAGCGCTGGGAAACGCCGCGGCCACGTAGGTCTTTTCGCCCCTGGGATCTTCGACGCCGAGAATCAGCATGTGCTCGGCCATCCAGCCTTCGTCACGCGCGATGTTGGAGGCGATGCGGAGCGCAAAGCACTTCTTGCCCAGCAGCGCGTTGCCGCCGTAGCCGGAACCATAGGACCAGATCTCACGCGTTTCCGGAAAATGCACGATGTACTTTTCGGTGTTGCAGGGCCAGGCGGCATCCTTCTGTCCGGGCTGAAGCGGCGCGCCAACCGTGTGCATGCAGGGCACCACGCGCTTGGTGTCCTTGTCGATCTCTTCAAAGACCTTGATCC
>JANOWR010000076.1:0-5863 GCA_031417995.1 Polaromonas sp.
CTGCAGGCCGGCAAAGTCGAGGTAGCGGGTTTGGGTCAAGTCCATCTGGCAACCGTCAATCACTGCGAGCAAATGCCGCGCTTCAATCTTATAGGCGGCAGTCAATGGCATCAGCGCCTTCATCACCGGGTGGCTGGGCAGGCCTGCAAACGACTGGGTGACTTCAGATTGCCACCAGGCCAGCTTGGTGTGCGCAACACCCGGGTCTTGCACTTCGTCAACCACGTCGTCTACCTCGCGGCAAAAGGCGTAAAAAGCGGTGATGGCGGCACGGCGCTCTTTGGGTAAAAACAAAAAGGCGTAATAAAAGCTGCTGCCGGATGAGACAGCTTTTTGTTGGACGTATTGCTCGGGGGTCATAGCCTGAATTATTACTTGTACTGGGCTACATCCACACGGCACGCCACAGCATCACCGCACCATCCCAGGCATTCAGCTTGGGCCGTTGGCGCAGTGTGGCAAATTCAAGCTGCTCAATCTTTTCAGCAATGCGCAAACCGCCTTGCACCACCAGGCGAAGTTCCCAGCCTGCGCGACCCGGCACTTTTTTAACCAGCGGTGCGCCGCGCTGCATCAGCACATTGGCCCACGCGACGTTCGCTGCTACCAACGCTGTGGTTGCCGGGTTCACGTCAAGACGCAGCAGTTGCGCCTCGTCAACGCCGTGCCGTGCGAAGCCGTCCGCAGGCAGGTAAATGCGGCCATGGGGAATATCCACGCCCAGGTCTTGCCAAAAGTTGATCAATTGCAGCGCGGTGCAAATACAGTCGCTTTGCGCAAGCGATTCAGCGTCGCTGACTTTGTACAAATGCAGCAACAGCCTGCCCACCGGGTTGGCCGAGCGGCGGCAGTAGTCCAGCAGCTCGGCCTGGCTGGTGTAACGGGTTTTAACCACGTCCTGTTCAAATGCGCTGAGCAAGTCTGCCAGTAAGTCAACCGGCAAGGCGTGTTTTTCAATCATGCCGCGCAGTGGCGTAAAAACGCTTGCCCAGCGGTTTGATATAAGTTTGCCTTCTTTACAGGCTATCAGGTCAGCGCGGTAGGCGGCCAAATCTGCCAAGCGCGCTGCGGGTGCTGCGTCCCCTTCATCGGCCAGGTCATCCGCTGTTCGGGCAAACCAGTAAATCGCCATGATGGCGGGCCGCAAGGCTGGCGGGCACAAAAAAGAGGCCACCGGAAAGTTTTCGTAATGGTCTACGCCGTGCGTCTTTTTCATGCCCGCGATTGTCGCTTGACAAATCCACGGGTTAATACTAAATTCCAGATTAGATTACTAACCAGTCAGTCAGTAACTTGAATTTATCCAAAAAAAATCATGAAAAAAACAGTCTTCATTTTGGCCGCAGTTGCTGCATTGTTGGTCGCGTGCTCTAACCCCGCGCCACCCGAAGAACCCATTCGTGCTGTTAAGGTGATGACAGTGGGTGTCAATTCCTTTACATCGGGCTACGAGTTTGCGGGAGAGGTGAAGGCGCAGGTTGAATCCCGCTTGGGTTTCAGGGTGGCAGGCAAGATCATCAAGCGCCAGGCTGAACTGGGCCAGCGCGTCAAGGCAGGGCAGCTGTTGGCCCAACTGGACCCGCAAGACTACAAACTGGCCGCAGATGCCGCCCGGGCGCAATTGCAAGCCGCTGCCACGAATCGCGACCTGGCTGCGGCCGATTACAAACGCTACAAAGAACTCAAAGAGCAAAACTTCATCAGTGGCGCAGAGCTGGAGCGTAGAGAAACTACTTTCAAGGCGGCGCAGGCCCAGTTCGAGCAGGCGCAGTCACAACTCGCCGTGCAGGGTAACCAGGCCAGCTACGCATCACTCGTGGCAGACGTGGCTGGCGTGGTGACAGCCATTGAGGCCGAGCCCGGCCAGGTGGTGACAGCTGGCACACCTGTCGTGCGCATCGCCGCCGACGGCCCGCGCGACGTGGTGTTTTCGGTTCCTGAAGACAAGGTCGCTGGCATCAAGCCCGGCATGGCTGTCAAGGTACGCGGCTGGGCGCAAGACGCACAAACTGCACCAACTCATGCCAAAGTGCGCGAAGTGTCGGCCAGCGCTGACCCTGCCACCCGCACCTACCAGGTCAAGCTGGCGCTGGATGGCAAAGCGCCGTCGCCGCCACTGGGTGCGACCATGTACGTGCTGCCTGAAGGTTTGGGCGGTGTGCAGGGCATGTCGGTCATCAAACTGCCCACCAGTGCTTTGCGCCAAGAGGGCAAAACCAGCGCTGTCTGGCTGCTGGACAAAGCCAGCATGACGGTCAAATCACAAACCGTGCAAATCGCTACGGCTGATGGCAATGAGGCTGTGATTGCCGCTGGCCTGCAACCCGGCATGGTGGTGGTCAGTGCCGGCGTGCATGTGCTGTCACCTGACCAAAAAGTCACGATTTACCAGGAAAAAGTGGCTGTAGCCCCCGAAACACGGGCGCAAACAGCTATTAATCCAGGAGCAAACGACGCAGCTACCGTCAAGCTTGCCACGCCGCCATCTTCTGCCGGAAAGTAAGCCAGCATGACACCGATAAAAACCAACGCGGACGTAGGCTCGTCCAGATTCAACCTGTCCAAATGGGCGCTTGATCATCCCGCCCTGACGCGCTACCTGATGCTGGTGCTGATGCTGCTCGGCTTTGCTGCTTACTTTCAGCTCGGCCAGGACGAAGACCCGCCGTTTACCTTCCGCGCCATGGTGGTGCGTACCTACTGGCCCGGTGCCACGGCCCAGCAGGTGGCCGAGCAGGTGACGGACAAGCTTGAACGTACGCTGCAAGAAGTGCCTTACGCCGACAAAATCCGCAGCTATTCCAAGCCGGGTGAATCACAAATCATTTTTCAGGTCAAGGATGTGATCAAGGGCGCGGATGTGACCAACACCTGGTACACCGTGCGCAAGAAGATTGGCGACATGCGCGGCACGCTGCCTGGTGGCATCCAGGGCCCGTTTTTCAACGACGAATTTGGCGATGTGTACGGCGTGATTTACGCAATTGAGTCTGATGGCTTTAACTACGCTGAAGTCAAAAACTTTGCCGACGACGTGCGCCAGCAACTGCTGCGTGTGCCCGATGTAGCCAAGGTGGAACTGTTTGGCGCGCAGGACGAAAAAGTATTTATTGAAATTTCTCAAAAGCGGCTCGCGCAATCGGGTCTGGACTTTAACCAGGTTTTGAGCCAGTTGGCCCAGCAGAATGCGGTCGAGGCCACCGGTGCGCTGCAAACACCGCTGGACGTGGTGCAGGTACGTGTGGCAGGGCAGTTCCGGGCGGTTGAAGAGCTGCGCGCCATGCCAATTCGCGGCAGCTCTGGCAACCAGCTCCGGCTGGGCGACATTGCCGAGATCAAA
Source organism: Polaromonas sp. (assembly GCA_031417995.1). GTDB lineage: Bacteria > Pseudomonadota > Gammaproteobacteria > Burkholderiales > Burkholderiaceae_C > Polaromonas. The sequence continues at coordinate 3,341 of JANOWR010000076.1, forward strand.
CGCGGCTATGTGGACCCGCCCACCATCAAGGTGCGACACCAGGGCAAAGAAGTCATCGCCATCGGTGTGTCGATGATCAAGGGCGGCGACATCATTGCGCTGGGCAAGTCGCTCAAGGCATTGACCGCCAAAGTCAGCCAGAGCCTGCCTGCGGGCGTCACGCTGGTGCAGGTGCAAGACCAGCCCACGGCTGTGGCCAAGTCTGTCAATGAGTTCGTCAGCGTGTTGATTGAAGCGGTGGTGATTGTGCTGGCGGTCAGCTTTATTGCACTGGGGTTTCACAAGCGCTCAACCGTGCCCGGTCAAACGCTGCCGCTGTGGAAGCGTTATTACATCGACATACGTCCTGGCCTGGTGGTGGGCATCACCATTCCATTGGTGCTGAGCGTGACGTTTCTGGCGATGCTGTACTTTGGCATTGGCCTGCACAAAATCTCGCTGGGCTCGCTCATCATTGCGTTGGGCCTGCTGGTAGACGACGCCATCATTGCGGTTGAAATGATGGTGCGCAAAATGGAAGAGGGCTACGACAAGGTACGCGCTGCCACCTTTGCGTATGACATGACGGCCATGCCCATGCTGACGGGCACGCTGATCACCGCCGCAGGCTTTTTACCAATTGGCCTGGCCAAGTCGGTAACGGGTGAGTACACCTACGCGATTTTTGCGGTCACGGTGATTGCGCTGGTGCTGAGCTGGATTGTGTCGGTGTACTTTGTGCCGTATCTCGGTACTTTGCTGCTTAAAAAACCTGACCACGTGATCGAAAAGGCCCACGACGATCACAGTGCAAGCGACGATGACCACGAAATGTTTGACTCACCGTTCTACAACACCTTTCGCAAGGCAGTGAACTGGTGCGTGCAGTACCGCTGGGTCACCATCGGCAGCACGGTGCTGATTTTTGCCCTGGGCATTGTGGGCATGGGCAAGGTGCAGCAGCAGTTCTTCCCGGATTCGAGCCGGCCTGAAATCATGCTCGACATCTGGTTCCCGGAAGGCACCTCGTTCGCTGCCAATGAAGTCACCGCCAAACGGGTGGAAGCGCGGCTGTTGAAAGAAGAGGGCGTGACCTCTGTCACCACCTGGGTCGGCTCGGGTGTCCCACGTTTTTACTTGCCGCTTGACCAGGTCTTCCCGCAAACCAATGTGTCGCAGCTCATCGTTTTGCCCAAGGATTTGAAGGTACGCGAGTCACTGCGTATCAAGCTGCCAGCTCTGCTGGCGCAGGAGTTTCCTGAAGTACGTGGCCGCGTCAAGCTGCTGCCCAACGGCCCGCCTGTGCCATACCCGGTGCAGTTTCGCGTGGTCGGCAGTGACCCGCTGGTACTGCGCGAGCGGGCGGATGAGGTCAAGGCCATCTTCCGCGAAAGTGCCAACACGCGCGGCGTAAACGATAACTGGAACGAGTCCGTCAAGGTGCTGCGCCTGGAGGTTGACCAATCCAAAGCGCGCGCACTCGGCGTGACAAGCCAGTCAATAGCGCAAGCCTCACGCACCATTTTGTCGGGCACAACCGTCGGGCAATTCCGCGAAGGTGACAAGTTGATTGACATCATGCTGCGCCAGCCGCTCGATGAGCGCAATGCCATCACCGACATTGCCAACGCCTATTTGCCCACGGCATCGGGCAAGTCCATACCACTGACGCAAATCGCCAAGCCCGTGTTTGCCTGGGAGCCAGGTGTGATGTGGCGTGAAAACCGCGACTACGCCATCACTGTGCAAAGTGACATCGTTGAAGGCCTGCAAGGCGCGACGGTCACGAACGAGTTGCAACCCAAATTGAAGGCACTCGAAGAAAAGTGGAAAACGCAAGGCTTCTCAAGCTACCGTGTGCAGGTGGCTGGTGCGGTAGAAGAAAGCAGCAAGGGCTCTGCGTCCATTGCAGCAGGTATTCCCATCATGTTGTTTTTGACCTTCACTTTGCTCATGCTGCAACTGCAAAGTTTCAGCCGCGCCATGCTGGTGTTTTTAACCGGGCCGCTGGGTATTGCTGGCGTGGCGGGCGCATTGCTGCTGCTGGGTAGGCCGTTTGGCTTTGTCGCCCTGCTGGGTGTGATTGCACTGATGGGCATGATTCAGCGCAACTCGGTGATTTTGATTGACCAGATCGAGCATGAGCGCGCCCGCGGCGTGGCTGCGTGGGACGCGATTGTGGAATCGGCCGTGCGCCGCGCCCGCCCCATCGTGCTGACTGCGGCCGCTGCAGTATTGGCCATGATCCCGCTGTCGCGCAGCGTGTTTTGGGGGCCGATGGCAGTCGCCATCATGGGTGGGCTGATTGTGGCGACAGCACTGACTTTGCTGGCTTTGCCTGCGATGTACGCAGCGTGGTTCCGGGTTAAGAGAGAACCCGCGCCCGTTACAGGCTAAAATCGAAAGTTGACCGATTTCTGGGCGGGCGGATCAAAAATCCGTCCGTTTTGTTTTTAGCGCGGGTGGCGAAATTGGTAGACGCACCAGGTTTAGGTCCTGACGGTAGCAATACTGTGCGGGTTCGAGTCCCGCCCCGCGCACCAC
>JANOWR010000077.1:0-5891 GCA_031417995.1 Polaromonas sp.
TGGCATCAGCTTTCCTGCAGGTTCTGGCCTGGTGGCGTTTGGTGCGGCCACGGGCGTCATGCCGCTGGACATGCCCGAGTCAGTGCTGGTGCGCTTCAAAGGTGACCTACAGCCTGGCATTACCCTGCGTGACCTGGTCAATGCGATTCCACTGTACGCCATCAAGGCGGGTTTGCTCACAGTGGCCAAGCAGGGCAAGATCAACATCTTCTCTGGCCGCATTCTTGAGATTGAAGGTTTGCCCGACTTGAAAGTCGAGCAGGCTTTTGAACTGAGCGACGCATCAGCCGAGCGATCGGCCGGTGGTTGCACGGTGCATTTGAACAAAGAGCCGATCATTGAATACATCAACAGCAACATCACCATGCTCAAGTGGATGATTGCCACCGGCTATTCAGACGTGCGCACCATCAAGCGCCGCATCGCCGCGATGGAGGCCTGGCTGGCTGACCCGCAATTGCTCAAAGGCGACGCAGATGCTGAATATGCTGCAGTCATTGAAATTGACCTGGCCGACATTCACGAGCCCATCGTCGCTTGCCCGAACGACCCGGACGACGTGAAAACCCTGGCTGATGTGGCTGGCAGCAAGATTGACGAAGTATTTATCGGCAGCTGCATGACCAACATTGGCCACTTCCGCGCAGCATCAAAACTGCTGGAAGGCAAGCGCGATATTCCGGTCAAGCTGTGGATGGCCCCACCCACGAAGATGGACGCCAAGCAGTTGAGCGAAGAAGGCCACTACGGCGTGCTGGGCAGCGCCGGTGCGCGCATGGAGATGCCAGGCTGCAGCCTGTGCATGGGCAATCAGGCACAGGTCAAAGAAGGTGCAACGGTGTTTTCAACTTCTACGCGCAACTTCCCGAACCGTCTGGGCAAAAACTCAAACGTCTACTTGGGTTCAGCCGAGCTGGCAGCGATCTGCTCCAAGCTCGGACGCATTCCGACCAAGGCCGAGTACATGGCCGACATGGGTGTGCTGACAGCATCCAGCGACCAGATTTATCAGTATTTGAATTTTGACAAGGTCAAGGACTATACGGATATGGCGGACACGGTGAAAGACGCTGTGCCTGCTTGATTTTGTATCGGTGCGATGTTAGTTAAAAAGCGGCCTTCGGGCCGCTTTTTTCATGCTCGGTAGTTTGTAGAACCGACCATCATTCTGACAACTCACAAAATCTGATCTTGTTTCCAAACGGATCGGTCACTTCCATCATGCGCCCCCAAGGCAAATCTTGGATCTCGGGTTTAGCGTATTTGTAATTCTTGACGGTAAGCTCATTTTAAAATGCGGCGATGTTTTTCATGGGTACAAACACCGCGGCCCCCGGTGTTGCGTCGCCATGGTGCTCGCTTAAATGCAGCGTCAGATCGGAGCGTTTGATTTGTGCGTACAGGGGAAAGTTGGCTTCGAATCGATGTTCCCACTGAAGCACAAAGCCCAGAAATTCCAGGTAAAACTCTTTTGCCTTGTCTTCAGCAAAGATACGAACAATGGGAATGGCGGGGGACAGTTGCATGGTGATGTTGTTCTTTTTCAGCTGGATGCTCGGACGGTTAGGCTGCCACCCGCTCAGGCAATTTCATATCCACCACAATCTCTGACCAAGGCACATTCACCCTGCCATCCTCGCCGCGTTCAACCGCCATCCACTCAATCAACTGGTTCACGTCGGTGTGGACATTTTTGTAGTCTCGGCTTAAGCGGCGTGCCAGTTCAGCTACCGTTAGTGGCCCGGCCTGGCGCAGGGCGGCGATCAGCTCCCAGCGCTTGGGGGTAAAGGCGGCGAGCATCTGGCCGATCTGTTCGAAGTTCACGCCAAAGTGAGGCTGTACTTTTTTACCCTGCGCAAGCGCCTTCATGGTGGCTGCCGCGCGAGCGCCCGCCTCATGCAAAGACTCGCCTACGGTGACGTTCAAAATCTGGTTGCTGGTTGTCATTGCTTGGCCTCCACGTCGCGGAGAAAGTCCGCTATCAAGGTTTCAATATCTACAAATTTATATGGCACCTCTTGCTCGGTGAGGTGTTTGTGATCACCTTTACCGCGCTCATTGTCATAGCCCACCACACGCTGACCTTTACGTATAAAAACCAGTCGGTATTTGAAAGCATGATCAGAAGGTGGCACAGGCTGGGGCACCTTCCACACCACCATCTCAACAATGCCGCCCCCGTGCATTGAGCGTGTTTTAAGCAAGAGTTGGGCGTCAGCCATATGATTTATTGTGCCATATATATGGCTTTAAATGCCATATGACCTGCGGCGACATTTGAATGGAAGAGTTTCTTCTGCGCGGTGTTAAGTAAAACCCGATCGCAACAATGTTTTAATAAGTACACATAGGAGACAAGATGACATTCAAATCAATCGCAGGCACCACCTTGCTTGCACTGGCTGTGGCCATGCCGCATTCAACTTCTTTTGCCCAGGCCTTCCCGACCAAACCGGTGCGTATTGTTGTGCCGCAAACGCCGGGTGGTGCGTCTGATGCGCTGGCGCGGATTGTTGGGCAAAAGCTGTCTGAAAAATGGGGTCAGGCGGTGGTGATTGAAAACCGTGCTGGTGCGGGCGGCAACATTGGCATGGACGTGGTCGCCAAGTCACCGGCTGATGGTTACACGTTGTTGATGTCGTATGTCGGCTCGCATGCCATCAATGTCAGCATTTATAAAAAGTTGCCGTTTGATCCTGAGGCTGACTTTGTCGCTGTGGCCACGCTGGCCAACGTTCCCTTTGTGGCTGCTGCCACTGCTGCACTGCCTGTTGGCAATATGAAAGAACTGGCGGCTTATGCGGCCAAAAATCCGGTGTCTTTTGGCTCGGCAGGCAATGGCTCTGTCAATCATTTGCTGGGTGAAATGTTCAGCACCACCAGCCAGACCAAAATGCTGCACGTGCCGTACAAGGGCGCTGCACCGGCGCTGATGGATCTGATTGCCGGGCAAACACAACTGGTCTTTACCAGCCTGCCGTCCATTGCGCAGCATATTCGTGCAGGTACGGTCAAGGGCCTGGGGGTGACGGGCTCCAAACGGGCGCAAGCTTTTAAAGACATTCCGACGATTGCTGAATCTGGCTACCCCGGTTTTGTGATCAACCCGTGGTTTGGCTTGTTTGCACCCAAAGGCACGCCGCCAGCCATCGTCCGGCAGATCAATGCTGAGGTCAATAAAATTTTGCAAGACAAAGACACGATGGACAAGTTTGCAGTGCTGGGTGCCGAACCCTATGAAACAACACCGCAAGAATTCACGGCTGTCTTGCGCGCTGATATTTTGAAATGGGCTGCGGTGGTCAAAAGCTCTGGCGCTACGGCAGACTGAAGAGAGGCGCCACATGAAAATCAAACAGATCGCCGGTGCTCTGGGCGCTGAAATTACAGGCGTTGACCTGGCGGATGGCGTGCCCGCGCAACTGGCTGCTGACATCCGCCAAGTGTTTTTGGACCATCAGGTCATATTTTTACGTCAGCAAGATTTAACACCGCAGCAGTTTTTAAATTTTGCAAACGCCATTGGCGAACCTGTGGAATACCCGTTCGTCAAAGGGCTGGAAGGGTTTCCACACATCATTGAAGTGAAAAAACTGGCGCATGAAAAAGTCAACTTTGGCGGTATCTGGCATTCAGACACCACTTACCTTGACATGCCACCGATGGGCTCGATGTTGCTGTCGCGGGAAGTGCCGCCTTATGGTGGCGACACCCTGTTTGCCAGCCAGTATGCGGCTTATGAGGCTTTGTCGGGCACGATGCAAGGTTTGCTCAATGGCTTGATCGGCATCAGCAGTTCTGCCAAAGCTGACGTTTCCAAAACACGTGAAGACCGCATCAAAACCGATGGCAAAGACGCTGCCCCAAGCGAATATCGTGCTGAGCACCCCGTTGTGCGCACCCACCCTGAGACTGGCCGCAAAGCGCTGTATGTCAACGTGGCGCATACCGCTGGTATCAAGGGCATGACGGATGAAGAAAGCGCGCCACTTTTAAGGTTTTTATTCGATCACCAGGTCAAGCCAGAGTTCACTTGCCGCTTTGTTTGGGATGCCAACACCATTGCGTTTTGGGACAACCGCTGTGTGCAGCACAACCCTGTCAATGATTACCATGGCTTTCGCCGTGTGATGCAGCGCATCACGCTGCGTGGCGATAAACCGCAATAAGCCCTTATGCAAGACACCTCTAAAACAGCCGCCAGGCCGCCGCTCAACATGCGCGGCAACCGCTTCAAGCCCTTGACGTGGGAGACATTGAACCCTGCCCAGTTAAAGATGGTCGAAAACGTCATCTCTGGCAAGCGCGGCTCCATGCAGGGGCCGTACAACGTGTTGCTGCGCAGCCCTGAGCTGGGTAACCTGGCGCAGCAGTTTGGTGCGCACACACGCTTTAACTCGTCACTGCCGCTGGCGCTCAATGAGCTGGCGATTTTGCTGGTGGCACGGTTTTGGACTTGCCAGTTTGTCTGGTGGGCGCACCGGCGCATTGCGCGCGAGGCCGGGTTGGACGAGGCCTTGATACAAGCGATTGCCACTGGGCAGAGCCCCCAAGCCCTGGCTACCGATGTTGCTGCGGTGTATGGCTTCTGTAATGAACTGCTTCAAACACGTGCCGTCAGTAATGCCACTTATGCCACGGCTGTTCAGCTGTTTGGAGAAGCCGGCGTGGTTGACCTGATGGGCACCATGAGCTACTACACACTGGTCAGCATGTCGCTGAATGTTGATCAGTACCCTTTGCCAGAGGGTGATGCGCCTGAACTTCACCCTCTTTAGACCTGGTGTCAGCTCAGGTTGAGCTCTTTATGCTCGCCCAGTTTTTTCGGCGGCTCGCCTGTGATGGCTGCTTGTGCCATCTTGGCGAGTTGCATCATCTTGCTTTCCTTCACGTCCCAGTATTCAGCGTGACCAATGTTGACTTGCAGCAGGGCCAGGTCGGGGTCTGTAGCTCCACCGGGAAACCACGCCTTGGCCATCGGTGAAAACAAATAGTCTTTTTTGGTCTGGTCTTCAACGATGCTGCCTTGGCCCGATACTGATACATAACTGTCATCGCCAGGGTGTGCATACGACACGTTGACATTGCCGTCTTGCACAATGCGTTCAGCAAGCTCACTCTTGTGCGACACAAAGAAATACAGCGCTGTGCCTTCGTCACCAGATTTGTTTTGGGTGGTTAACGGGTGGCTGTGCAGCTCCCCGTTGGCATGACGGTGCGCCAGCATGCCAAACTTGATGTCTTTGATCAACGTCCACAGGGTATGTTCATCAGTTGTATGGCTCATGTTTTCTCCGTAAATAGCAACAAAAACATTACTTTATAAAGAGAGCCCTCATCACAACATCAGAAATACACCAGGCGTCGTGTCAGTGAGCAACTACAGGCGCTACGCGCATCAAGCTTGCCTGCCAGAATGGGGTTACAGCATCACAAGGAGTTTCGTCATGGTTCAACCTGCCCGCACTGAACACAGCTTTGCCAGCACTCTTAAAAACTTCAAGACATCTTCTGGCAAATCTGGCAGGTTTTACTCGCTGCCTGTGCTGGCCAGGCAGTACCCCAACATCAGCCGCCTGCCAGTGTCCCTGCGCATCGTGCTCGAATCAGTTTTGCGCAATTGCGATGGCAAGCGCGTCACCGCGCAGCACATTGCCGAGCTGGCCAACTGGAAGCCCAATGCGCCGCGTACACAAGAAATTCCGTTTGTCGTGTCGCGTGTGGTGCTGCAAGACTTTACGGGCGTGCCGCTGCTGGCTGATTTGGCTGCCATGCGCAGTGTGGCCGTCAAGCTGGGCAAAGACCCCAAGCGCATTGAGCCACTCGTGCCGGTTGACCTGGTGGTAGACCATTCCATCATGGTCGACCACTACGGCACAAAAAACGCGCTG
>JANOWR010000078.1:0-34395 GCA_031417995.1 Polaromonas sp.
GAAAGTACCGTCGGGGCCTTTTTGCTGCGCGCGCGGCGCGAAGGCCTGCGCGACTTTGGCGCCTGCATGAGCCCGCACACCGCCTGGCTGATTTTGCAGGGCATTGAAACGCTGGGTTTGCGCATGGCACGCCACATGAGCAACACCGAAAAAGTCGTGGCGTTTTTGGCCAGCCACCCGTTTGTTTCGCGTGTGGGTCACCCACTGCTTGAAACACATTCAAGCCATCTGCTGGCCAAAAAGCTGTTGCCGCGCGGCGCGGGCTCAGTCTTCAGTTTTGACTTGAAAGGCTCACGCAACCAGGGCAAAGCATTTGTTGAAAGCCTCAAAGTCTTCAGCCACCTGGCCAATGTGGGCGACTGCCGCAGCCTGGTGATTCACCCGGCCAGCACAACACATTTCCGCATGACCGACGAGGCCTTAGAGGGTGCAGGTATCAGCCAGGGCACGATTCGTTTGTCGATTGGGCTGGAAGACGCGGATGATTTGATTGACGACTTGAAGCGGGCCCTCAAAGCCGCAGAAAAAGCAGGAGCCTAAACATGTACCTGCAATTCAACCACCACAACACTTACTGCTACACAGCAGGCAAAGCATTCGACGCGGCCAAACCCACAGTCGTCTTCATGCACGGCGTTGTGAACGACCACAGCGTGTGGATTTTGCAAAGCCGCTACATGGCCAACCACGGCTGGAACGTGCTGGCCATTGACCTGCCGGGGCACTGCAAAAGCGAAGGTAATACGCCAGCCAGTGTTGAAGAAGCTGCTACGTTTATTGCAGCGCTTCTGGACGCGGCAGGCATTGAAAAAGCCGCGCTGGTGGGCCACAGCTGGGGGTCATTGATTGCGATGGAGGCAGCGTCAAAACTGAAAGACCGCATCACGCACCTGGTGCTGGTCGGCACGGCCTTCCCGATGAAGGTCTCAACCGCGCTACTCGATGCGTCGCTTAACAATCCGACGGCCGCACTCAAGATGATCAACGTATTTTCACGCAGCACCCTCGCCGCCCCACCCTCAGCGCTCGGCCCCGGCACCTGGGTATTTGGCAGCAGCCTGGCACTGGGTCGCCGCGTTCTGGCCAGCAATACAAAAGTCAATGTGTTTCACCGGGGCTTCAAGGCTTGTGACGACTATGCCAACGGTGAAACAGCCATCAGCCAGGTCACCTGCCCCATACTTTTTTTGTTGGGTGCTGAAGACCAGATGACGCAGGCTAAAGCGGCGAATTTGCTGATTGAGAAAGCTAAAAGTACGGGCAAAACATTCAAAGTCGTCAGCCTGGCAGTCGGCCATCACCAGATGACGGAAGCGCCTGAAGAAACGCTGATTGCGATTTCCGAGTTTTTAAGAACCTGAACACCTGTGCGTTTTTGTCTGACAACTTCGGACGCTGGCAGCGCACGTAAATGCACAGTCATCAGGCAGTAGCGAGTCGCATAATGCAGCTTATGCAAACTGTCTCCCAATGGGTTGCCGCGTTTTCAGGCTGGATACATTGCTTTGTGCCCACAGCCCTGAACATTTCGAAGGTTGAACGATGGCGGTCAGTTCTTGGTGCGGCACTCGGCATTTTGTTAACCGGTTTGCTGAGCCAATGGATCAACCCCGGTGCAGCCACCTGGCTCGTTGCGCCGATTGGGGCCAGCGCCGTACTGGTGTTTGCCGTTCCTTCCAGTCCTATGGCACAGCCTTGGTCGGTCGTTGGGGGCAATACCCTGTCAGCCTTGATCGGCACCGCATGCGCCATTCTGATTCCTGATGCCACCTTTGCTGCGTCGCTGGCAGTCGCAGTGGCCATTGGTGTCATGATGCTGATGCGTTGCCTGCACCCACCAGGCGGTGCCACTGCACTGCTGGTGGTGCTGGTCCACAATGATTCGTGGCTTTTTGTAGTGTCACCTGTACTTTCCGATTCACTGCTTTTAGTTGCTGCAGGCATCGCCTTCAACAGCCTGACAGGGCGTCCCTACCCGCACCGGACTGCCTTGAAAAGTGAGGCTGCGCAGCCGGAAAATGCCAGCCAGTTTACACGTGCCGATTTAGACAGCGCACTGCAGCACTACAACCAGGTCATGGATGTCAATCCAGACGACCTGGTCGGATTGCTGCAATATGCACAAGCCGCTGCTTTTCAACGCACCCTGGGCGAATTACGCTGCAAGGACATCATGACACCCCACCCCAAAGCCGTTGAGTTTGGAACCGCACTTGATGAAGCATGGGCATTCATGCGCAAGTCCCGGGTCAAGGCACTCCCGGTGCTGGACCGGGCCCGCAGGGTGGTGGGCATTGTGACCATGGCAGACTTCTTGCGGCACGCGCGTCTGGATGACCATACAGGTCTCGCTGCCCGGTTGCAGAATATGTTGCGTCCATCCAGACTGACGCATACCGACAGAGTCGAGGTCGTTGGCCAGATCATGACACGACAGGTTCGTGTAGCCAGTGCAGAGCGGCATGCCGTCGAACTGCTGCCTTTGTTTTCAACAGCGGGCCACCATCATTTGCCCATCATTGATGACGAAAACCGTCTGGTGGGTATCCTCACGCAAACAGATCTGGTCAGGGCATTAAGCAACGCCGTGAAGCCTCTGTCTGAAGGCAACTCAGCGCTGTCGGCATTGCCCGAGCCAACAAAGTCCCAGGATACGGCAGGCTAGCAACTGACATGCGTCGGTTAGCGTCGCTTAAACTGCGCGAACAACCAGAAGACACCCGCATGCAAACATCTCCAGCTACCCCGCCGCTCAGCCCGCAAACCTTCAAAACTGGGCGACCGCATCACGCATTTGCGATGAATGGTGGAGCAAAAGAAGTCATGTCAATGGCCCGGGCGCAAGACATTGCAGCCACCTTTGACCTGCGCGCCCTGCCGCCAGACTTTTATGCCGACCCTTACCCGGTGTATGACGTGTTGCGGGCCACCAGCCCCGTGCGCCTCATGCCTGATGGCTCTTATTTTCTAACCCGACATGCAGACCTCGTAGCCGTGTACCGCGACGCGCAAACCTTCAGCTCTGACAAGAAAGTCGAGTTTGAACCCAAGTACGGCGGTGCTTCAGCGCTGTTTGAGCACCACACCACCAGCCTGGTGTTTAACGACCCGCCACTTCACACGCGTGTACGCAAACTCATCATGGGCGCTTTGAGCCGCCGGGCGATTGCAGGAATGGAGCCAAGCCTCATCACGCTGGTCGATAGTTTGCTCGATGCGATTGAGGCAAAACGCGGTGGCGACTTGATAGAAGATTTCGCGTCCGCCATTCCGGTTGAGGTGATTGGCAATTTGCTGGGTGTGCCGCATGCTGACAGAGCCCCACTGCGAAACTGGTCACTGGCCATCTTGGGGGCGCTGGAGCCCAAGCTAAGCCAGGAGCAGGAAGCGCTTGGCAACCGAAGCGTCGTCGAGTTCACTGCGTATCTGAGAACACTGGTTGCCGACAGACGCAAGCACCCCGGCAACCCCGAGCATGATGTGCTGACGCGACTGATTGGCGATGAACAAACCGGCGAGAAGCTGAGCGAGGCCGAGCTGCTGCAAAACTGCGTTTTCATTTTGAACGCAGGTCATGAAACCACCACCAACCTGATCGGCAACGCGCTGGTCGCCTTGACAGAGCACCCCCAGGTCAAAACTGAATTGCTATTAAAACAGGAGCTGCTTGCGCCCGATTCTATTGGACTAGAGGCCTATTTGATACCCATAATCGACGAATTTTTGCGTTTTGAGCCATCCAATCAGCTCAGTAACCGCCGCGCCTTGAAAGACACGCAGATTGGCGGCGTAGCAATAGCCGCAGGCAGCTTGCTGACGCTGTGCATCGGTGCCGCCAACCGCGACCCGGCGCAGTTTGAGCAGCCCAACCAACTGCTGCTGGAGCGGCAGAACAACCGCCACCTGTCTTTTGGTTTGGGCATTCACCAATGTGCAGGCATGAGTCTGGCTCGGCTGGAAGGCCGCATTGCGATTGGCCGTTTCTTGCAGCGCTTCCCAAACTACTGGCTAACCGAGCCACCCACCCGAGGCGGTCGCGCACGTTTCAGGGGGTTCTTGCATGCGCCGTTTGCAGTCGCCTAAACTCGGCAAAACAACATGGAGACAAGTATGCAAGACCCAAAAGGCTTTCAATCTTTCAAAGAGTTTTACCCGTTCTACCTCACAGAGCACAGCAACAAAACCTGTCGCCGACTGCATTTTTTAGGTACCACCCTGGTGCTGGTCTGCCTGGCCATGCTGGTAGCCACTGGCAAACCGCAGTACCTGCTGTACGGCCTGCTCTGCGGTTACGGCTTTGCGTGGGTAGGCCACTTTGGTTTTGAAAAAAACAGGCCCGCCAGTTTCAAGCGCCCGTTGTACAGCTTTATGGGCGACTGGGCGATGTACCGTGACATCTGGCTGGGCAAAGTGAAGATTTGAATCAGGCAACAGACGCACGCCCAAACGACACGCAACTTGCTAGAATTTTGACCAGCGGCAAGCGCCATGCGATGCCGCAAATACAACAGACTTTCCCTAAAACCTGAAAGCAAAACATGTCTCTTCATCGCTCTGTTATTTTGACGCTTTGCGTCACCTCCAGCCTGTTTTTAGTCACGCCAGCATCGGCACAGGGTGCCTACCCTGACCGCCCGGTCAAGGTCATCGTGGCCTTGCCAGCAGGCGGCAGCGTTGACATGATTGCCCGCACGCTTGGCCAAAAACTCAATACATCCATGGGCCAGCCCTTTGTGGTGGACAACCGCGCTGGCGGCTCGGGCCAGATCGGCATGCCAGCCGTCAGCAAAGCACCCGCAGACGGTTACACGCTGGCCGTGTCGCCAGCCTCGTTTTTGACGACCAACAAAAGTGTTTTTAAAACCCTGCCGTACGACCCCGAGGCCGACTTCAGCCCCGTGTCGCGGCTGGTCAACCAGCACATGGTTTTGGTGGTTAGCAACAAGCAAAAATACCCCACTGTGGCAGCATTTTTGGCCGCTGCCAAAGCGGCACCGGGCACTATCACCTATGCATCGTCAGGTGACGGCAGCCCCCAGCACCTCGCTGGCCTGATGTTTGAAACCCGTACGCAAAGCAAGTTGCTGCATGTGCCCTACAAAGGCGGCGCTCCGGCTGTGAATGATGCGCTGGCTGGCACGGTTGATGCCCTGTTTGCCGTCATGCCTGAGGCTATCCCGCACATACGCTCCGGTAAATTTACGGCGCTGGGCGTGATGAGCCCGCAACGCACCCTCGTGCTGCCCAACGTACCCACCATGCTTGAGGCCGGTTTGAAAGACATCAACCTGTCAGCCTGGATAGGCTTGCTGGCACCCGCCAAAACACCACAACCCATCATCGACCAGCTCAACCGCGCGGTCGTGGCCGCCATGGATGCTGACCTGAAAGCCAGGCTCTTCGAGTCTGGCATTGAAGTCGCCACCAGCTCGCCAGACGAAATGAAGCGACTGATCAGCCAAGACATCAAGGTGCATGCCGAGCTGGTCAAAGCCGCTGGGCTGGTGCCGCAGTAAAGTTGGCAAGGCGGGGGCAAGTTGCTATTTAATTCGTAGCTGCTTGCGCCCGGATTTATTGGGTAATCCACATTTTTTGCGTTTTAAATCGCGTAAAAAGCAATCTGCACGATTTTTTCCTACAGCGATTCGGCAGATCACCCGCTACTGCGGTATGGTTGGAATGCAGTAATTTAAAGCATGCCAGCAACCGTTCAAGCGCCATCACCAGTCTTATTTTCAACACGGTTTTCAGCGCTTTGGCATTGGCTTGATGCGGTACTGGCCCCTGCGGCCATGGCGCCCGGCGCGCAACCTTTTGACTGCGGCCTGGATGCCCAAGCCGTGAAAATATCCGCAGCCCAGGGGCTTCAACTGTTTGGCTGGTACGCCGCATCCACCCTGCCCGGCCCGCGCCCTGCGGCGGTACTGCTGCATGGCTGGGGCGGCAACGCCAGCAACCTGCTGCCCGCAGCCATGTCCCTGCATGAAGCGGGTTACACGGTGCTGCTGGTCGAAGCCCGCAACCACGGCCGCAGCGACCACGAGGGGCATTCGTCATTGCCCCGATTTGCTGAAGACCTGGACAGCGCCATTGACTGGCTGGCCGCACAGCCGGGCGTGGACGCAGGCGCGCTGGTGGCCATGGGCCATTCCGTCGGCGCAGCTGCGGCGCTGTTGTCGGCGTCCCGCCGCAGTGACCTGGCCGCCGTTGTCAGTGTGTCCAGCTTTGCCCACCCCGAGCAACTGATGCAGCGCTGGCTGGCCCAGCGCCGTGTACCGTACTGGCCACTGGGCTGGCTGGTGAACCGCTACCTGGAACGCATCATTGGCGCCCGCTTTGACGACATCGCCCCCGTCAACACCCTGGCCAAAGCCAGCTGCCCCATTTTGCTGGTGCACGGCCTGCAAGACACCACTGTGCCGGTGATGGACGCGCGCCGCATCTGGCAAAACCGCAGCACCACCGAAGCCGTGCTGATTGAATGCAACGGCACGCATGATGCGTTTGACAACGCACATGACGTGACGCAGCAGATTTTGAGCTTTTTGGGGCCGGTGGTGCGGTGCGGGTTTAACTGCCCAGGAAGCTGAGCAGGGCAGCGCCGCCTTGTCAACTGAAGGCCGTCAATGGCCTGTTCTGCGCCAGGCTCCAGCCCGCTGTCACGTTGCCCTTGACCTGCATGTCAGGCGTCTGAACCGCATAGGTCCACACAATTTCGGTGAAGTTGAGCTTGAATTGCTCGGTGGGCATATCGTCTGGGTGCGACTGAAACTGTATCTCGCTGATCAGCGCATCGCGCAGCATGAAGGTAATGATGTTGCCAACTTTGTCGCCTGAATTGCGCAGGATGTAGATGTACGAGGGATTGGCTTTGCCGCCCAGTGACTGGGCACGCAGGCAAAAGTCATACATCTTGACCGAAGTCTTGTCGACATACTTGACGCAGGTGAATTCGGTGATCACGGGACGGCCCGAGGTACGCGCAGAGTTGCTCACGTCGGTGGTCACCTGCTGCTTCATGCCCTGATGCACAGAGACCAGTTCGATACATTGACCGAGCTTGAGCTCTTCGTTGGCAGTCCAGTCGGCGCCCGTCGAAATCAGGCTGCCGCCGGTCGCCCAGTCATTGGTGCCGGTGGGGAACACCGAGGTGTCGCCCGGTTGAAAAAGTATCAGATCCATGGCTTTTCTTTCGTTGGTCTATCTTGGTTGGGGAAGCGAATGCGTCACTTCGGCAGATTCGCCACAAGGCGGATCGAGGTCGTCAGTTCCTCAAGCTGGAAGTGCGGCCTGAGGAAGACGACCGCGTTGTAAGAACCTACCGCACCCGGCACGTCCTTCACGATCACGTTCGCCTGGCTGAGCGGAAAGCTTGCCTTGGCGTCCTGCGATGCGTTCTCGTCCAGCAGCACGTAGTTGCATATCCAGGTGTTGAGGTAAGCCTCGACATTGCCGCGCGTCATGAAGCTGCCAATCTTGTCGCGCATGATGACCTTGATGTAATGCGCAAAACGCGAGGCCGCGAGCATGTAGGGCAGCATCGCGGAAATTTTCGCATTGGCGTTGGCAACATCGGTGAAGTACTGCTTGGTCTGGTGGCTCGTCTGCCCGCCGAAGAACGCCGCCTGGCCCGTGCCCTTGACGTGGCACAGCAGGATGAAGCCCAAGTCATTTAGCTCCTTGGCGCGCTTGCCGGTGATCGACATCTCGGTCGGGCAGAACAAAGTTTCAACGCCGGCATCAGTGCGGTAACTGTAGGTGGGCAGACCTTCAACCAGGCCACCCCCTTCGACACCCTGGATAGCGGCCGTCCAGCTGTAGATCGAGAATGCGTTGGTCACGCGCTGCGCCAGCAGGTAGACGGCGTTGCCCCACAAGAAGCTGCTGCTGTCTGGCGAGCTTGCTGACGGCCCGACGATCTCCTCAAAATTCATACCCTCGGCAGGCCTGCTGTTTTTTCCGTAGGGCAGGCGCAGCAGCACATGCGGCGTGACCAAACTGACATAACGCGAATCCTCGCTCTCACGAAATTCTTGCCAGCCCGCCAGCTCGCTGCTCTCGAATATTCTTTGCAGGTCAGGTGCTTTGGCAAGGTCGCTGAAGCTATTCAGGCCAAAGAGTGCGGCAGACGCGGCAGTGATAAAAGGCGCATGCGCCGAGGCAGCAATTTCAGCCATGCCGCGCAGAAAGTCAATGTCTGCGGGGCTGCTGCCGACCTCATAGCCTCCCACCAACAGGCTGTACGGCTGGCCACCGTAGGTACCGTACTCTGCTTCGTAAATCATTTTGAAGAGCTGGCTCTGGTCTTTTTCAACGGCCGCTTGCATGTCGGCCAATAACTCGTCCTTGGTGGCGTTGAACACGTTGATCTTCAACATCGCGCCGGTCTCGGTGTTCGACACAAAGTAGTGCAGGCCGCGCCAGGTGGCCTCCACCGCTTGAAACGACGGCGCATGCATGACGGCGCTGAGCTGCGCGCTCAACCATTTGTCGATATTGGCGATCTGCACATCAATGGCAGCAGGCATCGCAGCCAGCTCCGCAGTTGGCGCGTCGCTATTCTCAAGATACGACTGCAGCAGGCGGAAATGGCTGCGCACCTGGTAAAGCCGGTTCAGGTCAGGAATGGCCTTGACGATCGCCAAAGGATCAAACGCATCGAGTGAATCAAACGTGATGGCGCCTGACAGCGTCGCAGATGCCGCTGTATCTCCTGGGGTCAAGCCCGGTGCGCCTGCGATGCGTTTGATGTTATCGAGCGCCACTCGGGGCGCCTGTGCCTTCATCACGTCGTTGAAGTTGTCACGGTCAAGTGCCAGCATTCGGCGTTTTGTGTAGGGCTCAAACTGTGTATCTGGACCGCGGTCGCCCGACAGGTCAGCGAACACGCCGACGATGAACGGCAGTTCAAGTTTCTCAATCGCGCCACCCGTCTCGACGTCATAGGTGATCTTGACCCGTGGCGGGCGATATCGGCCCAGCTTTTTTTGTACGTTTTCAGTCATTTTTTAGCCTCCCATCGTCAATAAGCGCTTGTACTTGCATAGATATTTATACACTGATGCAGACAGCGCCTTCACAACAAACTTCAAGAGACGCAGGAAAAGCAATTTTGATGAACGAACAACTGGTTGATTTCGCTGTGATCCATATTCGCAGGCGACTGGAAAGCGCCCCGCACTCGGCAGATACCGTCAGCGGAATTCATTCTTTCTGGATCGAATGGCCTGAGCCAGCCCCTTCGCAGGCTATATCTTTGGAAGCCCTGGAAAGGCTGGAAGGCGATGGGCTGGTGGAGCGTATCGCGCTGGACACCCGCGAACTGTGGAGGCGGCGGCGTGAAACCAAACGCTACTAAATTCGTATCTCCTTGCGCCCGAATCTGGTGGGCTGGAGGGCTGGAGGGCTAAATGATGGGTTATTTGGCCTTCAAGGAATTTTTGATCACCATATTGCAAATTTACAATATATTGCTAAAATGCAATATAAATGCAAGCAACGCTAATCGCAAAAGCCAAAGAGGTACGAGACAAGGGCTCAGTGGTTGAACTCGTTGTCTGGCGGATTGCAGAGTCGCTGCATCCCTGCACTCACTTTTATAAATACAGACTGTACTTTGGAGCAGTTGGCCAATGCTGGGTGCGCTATGACAACGAGCGCGGCAAAGGTGACCACAGGCACTTCAATGAAGTTGAAGCGCCTTATATTTTTGTATCTATCGACCAATTGCTGAGCGACTTTCAGCATGATGTAAAAGCCTGGAGCTAAGCCATGAAAGCCATCATCGAAATAGCACCACGCGGCTCGGTCTTCAGCGCTGCGCGCCATCAGCTCAAAGCCGCAGAAGCAAGCCCAGCCTATGGCGCAGACTACAAGCTAAGCTTTGAATCAGCCAAAGCGCTTTTTACTGCACTCACACCTGCACGCATAGACCTGCTTGAAGCCCTGCGCCAGTGCGGCCCCTGCTCGGTCTATGCACTGGCAAAAACCGTGGCCCGCAATTATTCCAACGTACATACCGACACCGGAAAACTCGAAGAACACGGCCTGGTCAAGCGCACACCTGACGATCTGGTGTTTGTGCCGTTTGAATCGGTGGAGATTCATTTGGCTTTGTTCAAGAAGGCGGCGTGAGCGGCTGTACAACCTCTCAAAAATCCATGAAACACGCCAATTCTTCTCCCACCTCTGACACCAAGCCCCGGCTACGCGTGGGGCTGAAAGATGTTAGCCAACCTGAATTTGCCGATGCGCTGACACAGCAACTGGGCAAGCACCGCATCACCATCATGCTGGACGACGCGGTGGTGCGGGCCTACAAGGCACGCGCTGGCGGGCGCGGCTACCAAACGCTGATCAACGAAACATTGCGCCGCGGCTTGCAGGCTGATGCTGCCAAAGACGATTTGCGGGAAGTGGTGAGGCAGGCGATTCGTGAAGAGTTGCGGGCAGCTTGACGGCAGGCGCTACTGAATTCGTAGCTGCTTGCGCCCGAATCTATTGGGCTGTAAGGCTAAATGTTGATTTATTTTGGCCTTTAAAGAGCTTTTCAGTGGTCAGTTTGGCTCTGCGACGGGCTTAATTTGGTCAAATTTAGCCTTTTTCAGGTGCCTTTTAGGCCTCTAGCCGCCTGTTTACGGGCGCGAGCAGCTATTTATTTAATAGCATTCAAATTATGAAAATCAAACTTGACCCTGCCAACCCACAAACGTGGCCAAAGGCCCGAATCAACGCGGCCCGGCTGGACGCCACCACCGAAAGCCAGTTGGCTGCCCAACAAGCCAGCGACGATAGCGCCGCCATGCAAGACGCAGCCAAGTACGCACGCCGCGTTCGCCAGCGCCTGGGGCTAACGCAGCAAGAGCTGTCGCAGCGCATCGACGTGTCGTTAGAGACCATCCGCAATTGGGAACAAGGCAAACGCAGCCCGACGGGGGCAGCGAAGGCGTTGCTGCGGGTGCTTGATCGGGCGCCTGAGGCTGCGTTGGGAGCGCTGGATTGAATCCATAGTTTTTCCAGTAGCATAAGTCACCAACAATTTCGCCCCATCTACTTTGGTCTCCGCCAGATCAAATGTTTATAACGGGCATTCACCTGCTACGTGGGCCATCACGATGTGCGTACAGCCTGCAAAAGGGATGTCCTCTCATTTATGGCGCTACTAGTTAGCCGATTTGTCTGCTCCAATCTCGCAAAATACTCTCAATTCGTTCAACTTCGATTTGTGGCAGAGTTCCCGTGTGCATGATGACGTTGCGCGACATTTCTAAATCATTAAACCGCGACATTATCCAAGCTTGATCTGGAAATATGTCTGAAAAGTCATCCCAGTTTGCGATGATGATTTGCGCCAAATTACCAAACAAGGTATAGCCAATTGATGCAGTCGAACGAGCCGTATGATATTTATTCACCGCCTCTTTTTCCTTCAATTTCTCTACGGCAGTTTTTATTTTTCCAGGCACAGCAAGGCTCCACCAGTCGACTCCTTTGCGGAACGATAGTCTTTCAGCAATGAGGCCTCTAGCTGAATTTTCCAAGCAAAAGAAAGCAGTAAACACAGATGCCATCTTTCCCGCGTCATAAACGATTTGCGCATTAAACGCAAACTCTTCAACGCTGATTACTGGTGGCATAGCCTTTCCGCCCTTCACAGCAATACCTTGACTATCCAGTTGAGCCAAAGAGTTTTCCGCTAGCAATGCATTGAATACGAACTGTCGCATAACGAGCCTCCTTACATACCTAAGTTGTCTTTAAGACTTCTAAAAATAGCGTTGTAGACCGTGATATCTGTAGTGACAGGAAGATGAATCTGGATGTTGTAGTGATACTCAGCTTTCCTAGCTGGTTGGTGAGTAGTTTGAGCTACTTGTTCAACTGGTTTAATAGGTGTATTGGTAGTTTCAGGATTTTTAACTACCGTTTCTTCATTCACTACCCGGCTTTCAAACTTTGCTAAAGCAGCCAACGTCCGGAAAGTAGATAAGTAACGTTTTACGGTTTCCTCGTCCTTTCCCGTTATCCGCGTCATGGCTCCCTTTATCTCCTGCTCTGGTGCCTTATAGATATTGGGGTCTATAGAAAACAAATCTGAATAAGCTTCGCGAAGACGTTCGGCCAACACAAACTGCCAATCGTTGATGTCTCGAAGTCGATCATAAAAAGGTGTTGGGCCATTGTTTTGATTTAAAAATCCAAGGGCTCGTAATAGCGGCGGCATAGCTCTGTCGTTTGAAGCGGTAAAGCCCCACTTTGCCAACAAGTCCTGACCGAGACGCTCCGGTCGAGCCGCTGTCCTTATTCGTGCGAGAAATGGTTCCAATTTATTATTGGAAATAGTGTACGGATATGCATCAGCCAAGTCATTCTCCTTAAAAAATTCCATCAAACCAAAATCAAAAACTCAGTAGGAAACATGCTCACAGTGCCGCTCACCCAAACAGCGACTCAAACCCCTCAACAGGCTCAAACAATTTCCCCCGATACCGCAGCCGCGTAGGCCCAGGCATCGCCCTTGCCTTCACTGAATGCCTTTCATCGCCGGGGTAGCAAATCACGCGGCTGCCATCCACCTCAAACGGCTCTGGCTGAATGACGGGTGGTGTGCGGCCTCTAGCATCAGCCATCGCTTGCTGCACCGTACCAAAGCGCGACAGGTGTGCTAGCGTCATGATCTGGGGTGGGGCCAATTCAATCTGGCCGTCGCGGTGTTGCTCCAGTGCTGCTCTGGGTTTTAGCCATGCGCTTTCGGTGGCCTCGTGGTTGTCGTGTGCGGCTACCTGGCCTGCTGGCACGGCGGCTACAAAAAAGCGGGTGTCAAAGCGCTTGTTCATGACCGAGGGCATGACGGGTGTGATCCAGCGGGACCAGGGTGCCAGGCTGCGGGTGTGCAGGCGCAGTTGCATGTGGGCCAGTACCTCGTCGAAAGCTCGACCCTCGCGTAGCATTGCGGTGGCGCGTTCTGCATGCTCGTGTGCGGCACCGTGGGCAAACAGAATGCCTGATTCTTCAAACACCTCACGCACCGCCGCTACATACAGGCTTGCGGCCGTCTGTGCGTCAATGTCGGGCTCGTTCAGCGCGGTGTGCAAGTCGCCCAAAGGCTGGTCAAGGTGCGTGGCCATGTCGAGACGGGCATCAGCCGCATCTACCTTGCCGCCGGGGAAGACGAAAGCACCGCCCAGCACGTCAGACAAACCGTGGCGCTTGAGCAGAAACACTTCTAGTCCGCCCGCACCATCGCGCAACATGATGACGGTGGCGGCAGCGCGGGCAGGCCCGGTGACGATTGTGTTGTTAAGTTCCATTTGGCTTTATGCAGTTTCGTGAGAGTGGTTAAAAATCCCCACCCCCACTGCCGTGCGCCAAACTTTCAAACTTGGTGATGCGGTTGATAAACGCGAGCTTGACGGTGCCTGTTGGCCCGTTACGCTGCTTGCTGATGATGACTTCGGCCACGCCGGGTTCTTTGCAGGCTTCTTTGGTGTAGTACTCGTCGCGGTAGATGAACATGATGATGTCTGCATCCTGCTCAATCGCGCCGGACTCGCGCAGGTCGCTCATCATGGGGCGTTTGTCGGTACGGCTCTCTACCCCACGGCTGAGCTGCGACAGGGCAATCACCGGGCATTGCAGCTCCTTGGCGAGCATCTTCAAGCCTCGTGATATTTCGCCGACCGCTGTGGCGCGGTTTTCTTCGCTCATGCTGCTGGACACACTCATCAGTTGTAAATAATCGACCACGATCAAACCGAGCTTGCCGCACTGCTTGGCCAGGCGTCTGGCATTGGCGCGCAACTCGCTCACCGTCAGGCCGGGCGTTTCGTCAATGTGCAGTGAAATGTTTCGCAGCTTTTCAATCGCCTCGGTCAGGCGCGGCCACTCTTCATCCGTCAGTGCGCCGGTGCGCAAATGCGTCTGGTCAATGCGGCCAATTGAGCCGACGATACGTACGGCCAGTTGCGACGCGCCCATCTCCATCGAGAACACGGCCACGGGCAGCCCTTCATTCAGCGCGACGTGCTCGGCGATGTTGATGGCCAAGGCCGTTTTACCCATGGAGGGTCTCGCCGCCAAAATCACCAAATCCCCAGCCTGAAAGCCTGATGTCATTCGGTCAAGATCGTAAAACCCGCTGGGTACGCCTGTCACGTCATTCGGGTTCTCGCTCATTTCGGTCACGCGGTCCAGCAGGCTGACGACCAGTGTGTCCATGCTCTGAAAACCTTCCTTCATGCGGGAGCCCTGCTCGCCGATTTTGAAGATTTTTTGCTCGGCTTCGTCCAGGATGGTGGCGATGTCTTTGCCTTGCGGGCTGAAGGCGTTGGTTGATATTTCGTCGCTGGCAGCAACCAGTTTGCGCAGGATGGAGCGCTCGCGCACGATCTCGGCATAACGGCGGATGTTGGCAGCGCTGGGCACGTACTGCGCCAGTGAATTGAGGTAGCTCAAGCCCCCTACTTCGTCGGCCTTGCCCTGGTTTTGCAGGTGCTCATACACGGTGATGACGTCTGCCGGCTTGGTGGCGTTGATCAGCGCGCCTACAGCGGCGTAAATCAGCTTGTGCTCGGCACGGTAAAAGTCCTGGTCGGTCAGCAAATCGCCGACGCGGTCCCAGGCGGCGTTGTCTAGCAGCAGGCCGCCTAATACGCTGGACTCGCCTTCGATGGAATGCGGGGGGATGCGCAGCTGGGCGATCTGGCGGTCGGAGCCATAACCAGAGTTGGCGGGTTGGTCGAAGACTGAAAGTACGGCGGACATGGATTTCTTTGGTTTTTGTAGCTCTACATGCTAGCGCTGCAAGGCATCAAAGTCACGGTAAAACTGTGTTGAAAATCGGTGCATAACTTGGGTAAAAGCCTGTAAAACCTGTGGGGCAAATATCGCCATGCATAGCGCCAAACAAGCATAAAAAAAGCCGCCCAACCGAGCGGCTTTTTTTCAGGGAGAAAAGCTTACGCTGTTTCGCCGTACACCGTCACGGTGATGTCTACCAGCACGTCAGTGTGCAGTGCCACGCTGACGGCGTGGTCGCCCGTGGTTTTCAGCGGGCCAACAGGCAGGCGGATTTGCGATTTGGCAACCGCAAAACCTTGCTTGGTCAGCTCGGCAGAAATGTCGTGGTTGGTCACAGAACCGAACAAACGGCCATCAACACCGGCTTTTTGCGTCAGCTTGATGGTGGTACCACCCAGCTTGGCGCCTTGGGCTTGTGATTCGGCCAGTTTGGCAGCGGCTGCCTTTTCAAGTTCGACGCGCTTGGCTTCAAACTCGGCCTTGTTCGCCTCGGTGGCGCGGCGTGCGCGGCCTGAAGGAATCAAAAAGTTGCGTGCGTAACCGTCTTTGACTTTGACGACTTCACCCAGGGTGCCGAGGTTAACGACTTTGTCTAACAAAATGATTTGCATGGTCGTGCTCCTTACAGGCTTTTGTGCTGGTCGCTGTATGGCAACATTGCCAGGAAGCGAGCGCGTTTGACAGCGGTATTGACTTGGCGCTGGAAAATCGCGCGCGTGCCGGTCAGGCGTGCGGGGATGATCTTGCCGTTTTCAGAAACGAAGTCACGCAGGGTGTCAATGTCTTTGTAGTCGATTTCTTCGACGCCAGCAGCCGTAAAGCGGCAAAAGCGCTTGCGCTTGAACAGCAGGGATTGTGTGTTGCGCTTGGGGCGCTTGTCTTTGTTGAAACGTTTTGGTCCGGGCATGATGGACTCCTTAAATTAAGTGATGTCTTGAATGTGAAAGACGATGCTTTTGCTGGTACGTGCGTTGATCAAAAAACCGGTAAACAACTGGAGCTTGCCTAATTCGGATTTGGCTGATGTCTCAGCCAGTGCACCGAAAGCGACTGCTCTTACTGTCAACTTGACTTGCCTAGTGACCCCTGCTTCAACCACTTCTGACTCGTGCTCTAGGACAAGGTTGAGGGCGGGGATTCCGGCTGGCGTGTAGCGTAAAGGACTTGCCTCAGCGATACGCGCCGACAATTTGACAATATTTACCTGGTTCAATGAATCAGTGTTTAGCGGTCGTTACCAGCGTATTCAGCTTGTTGGGTCTTGCGTGCTTCTTCACGCTCGACATTGCGCATCATCAAGGATGGGCCGGTTTCGGCTTTCTTCTTGACCACGGTCAGGTGGCGCAGCACGGCATCGTTGAACTTGAACGCGTGTTCAATTTCTTCCATCACGGCTTGTGACGCTTCGATGTTGATGCACAGGTAATGGGCTTTACCGAGTTTTTGAATCAGGTACACCAGCTGGCGGCGGCCCCAATCTTCAACACGGTGCACAATGCCGCCGCCGGCAACAATCATGCCCTTGTAACGTTCCAGCATGGCTGGTACTTGCTCACTTTGATCCGGGTGGATCAGCAAGACGATCTCGTAGTGACGCATAAGACTCCTTTTGGTTAGTTAAAGCTACCCCGGCGTCTAGTTCGGGTGCAGCAAGGCAAGCCCGTGATTATAGCTTTTTTATATCCGGGTAGCGGATATGCTCTACCAGGTCTTGCGTCTTCTGACTGGGGCGTGGGGTGACCAGGCTGACCAGAACAATCACTGCAAAGCCAACCGGCACGCCAAACAGCCCGGCAGAAATCGGCTCAATGCCCCACCACAACTGCACGGGCGAGGTGATGCCGAATGTGGCACGCAGCCAGGGCTGGTTGATCAGCATGTAATAAAAAGTTACGCCCAGGCCAGACACCATGCCCAGTGCAGCGGCCGCACCCGTGGCGCGTTTCCAGAAAATCCCGAGGCTGAGCGCCGGAAAAAACGATGCCGCCGCGAACGAAAAAGCCGCCGACACCAAAAACAAAATATCAGCAGGCTTTTGCGCCGCCACATAAGCAGCGAGTAAGGCCACAATCAGCAACAATATTTTGGACACCGTCACGCGGCTGACGGTCGATGCGTTCGGGTCAATCATTTTGAAATACAAGTCGTGACCCAATGAATTGGCAATCGTCAGGAGCAAACCATCCGCCGTAGACAGCGCCGCCGCCAGCCCGCCCGCTGCAACCAGGCCTGAAATAACGTAAGGCAGCCCGGCCAATTCAGGCGTGAGCAACACCACCACATCGCCGCCAATCGTCAGCTCACCGAGCTGCAAAATATTGTCTTTGTTGACATCAGCCGCAGACAACAGCAATGGGTCTATCTTGTTCCAGGCATTGACCCAGGCGGGCAACTGGTCAAACGGCATGCCGACGATGTGGGTAAAAATTTCATACTTGACCAGCACCGCCAGTGCAGGCGCGGTGAAGTACAGCAGGACAATAAAAAGCAGCGACCAGGTGACGGACTGGCGCGCCTGCCGCACGCTGGGCACGGTGTAATAGCGGCTCAAAATATGCGGCAGCGCAGCTGTGCCCACCATCAGGCAAAACACCAGTGCCAAAAAATTGCGCCTGGAAGTGTCGTATTGCGCCTGCTCTTTGGGTGTGCCGTCAGGGTTGCCGGCAAACTGCTGGGCGTGCGGCGGCATGCCCGCCAAAGCCTGTGACTTGACATCGGCCACGGTTTTGGCTTCGGTGTAAGCCTTGCGCGCGGCAGCTTCGTCTTTGGGCAAATTGGCAAGTGCCTTGCTGGCGGCTGCTATGTCTTGCACACTGCCGTTGCCTGATTTCAAGTCGTTCAGTTTTTGACTGGCTGCCTGTTTGTCTGCGGCCAGTGATTGGCCGGGGTGCTTGAGTTTTTCAGCCAGTACTTCTGACCGCTGTTGATAGATGGCCCTGACTTTTTGCTCTTCAGGATCGGCCATGATTTGCAGCTCTTTGGCGGTGACTTTTTCCATCTGGTAGCCGTAGACCACCTGTGGCACAGGCACGCCGGTTTGCTTGACCGACAGCCACACCACGGGTATCAGATAGGCCAGCACCAAAATGATGTACTGCGCCACTTGCGTCCACGTCACGGCGCGCATACCGCCCAAAAACGAACACACCAAAATGCCGCCCAAGCCCAAAAAAATACCCAGCTCAAAGGCAACGCCCGTCAGGTAAGACGTGATCAAACCGACGCCAAATATCTGCGCCACCAAATAAGTGAAGGAGCACAAGATAGCCGCCACCAAACCGATCAGTCGGGGCAGCTTGCCGCCATAACGTTCACCCAAAAAATCCGGGATGGTGAACTGCCCAAACTTGCGCAAATAAGGTGCCAGCACCAGCGCTACCAGGCAAAAGCCACCTGTCCAGCCCATGACAAAGGCCAGACCGTTGTAGCCCGTCAGGTACAACGTGCCTGCCAGGCCAATAAATGATGCGGCCGACATCCAGTCAGCGCCCGTCGCCATGCCGTTGTACAGCGCCGGTACGCGGCGGCCTGCCACGTAGTATTCAGAGGCCTCGGTGGTGCGGCTCATGATGCCGATACTGGCGTACAGCGCAATGGTGGCGAGTAAAAAGAGAGACCCTATCCACAGGCGCGGCAAGCCCAAGCGTTCTGCAATAGCCAGCGCCCCGACAAAGACAAACAAACCCAGGGTGTACCAGCTGTAAAAACGCCTGAGCTGCGCCTTGAACTGCTGGCCCGTCAGGCGAATGCCGTCGCGTGTACCGAAAAAACCAGCCATGTCTAGTCAGCGCCTTCTTCTTCAACGCCATGCTGCACATCAAGCCGATTCATGTACCAGGCATAAAACCCAATAATGGCAACGTAAACGCCCAGCGCACCTTGGGCGCCCATCCAGAAACTGAACGGCCAGCCGAAAGAAGTGAAGTTAAGCGAGCGTGCAAAATAACTGACGCCAAACGTCACGGCGAACCAGATACCCAGCAGCACGGCGATGACGATGCGGTTTTTGCGCCAGTACTGGCGGTGGTTTTCATTGCGCTGCATGGGTGTTGATTGTCACGGCAGCACCAGCAGAAGGCAGCCGGGGTTTCCCCCGACTACGGGATGATGCTAGTTAGCCAACTGCTTCCAGGTCGCAATCACGGTGTCGGGGTTCAGTGAAATCGAGCCGATGCCCTGCTCTTTCAGCCACTGGGCCAGGTCCGGGTGGTCGCTGGGGCCCTGGCCGCAAATGCCAACGTATTTGCCTTGCCGCTTGCAGGCCGAGATGGCCATGGCCAACAGCGCCTTGACGGCCGGGTCGCGCTCGTCAAAGTCTTGCGCCAAAATTTCCAGGCCAGAATCACGGTCCAGCCCCAGCGTCAGTTGCGTCAGGTCGTTGGAGCCAATTGAAAAGCCGTCGAAGTATTCGAGAAACTGGTCGGCCAGCACCGCATTGCTTGGTATCTCGCACATCATGATGACCCTCAAGCCGTCTTGCCCGCGCTTCAAGCCGTGCTGCGCCAACAGGTCAGTGACTTTGGCAGCCTGGCCCAAGGTGCGCACAAACGGCACCATGACTTCTACATTGGTCAACCCCATGTCGTTACGCACGCGCTTGAGCGCCTCACATTCCATCGCAAAGGCTTCACGAAAATCAATGTTGATGTAGCGCGCCGCACCGCGAAAGCCAAGCATCGGGTTTTCTTCTTCGGGCTCGTAACGCGAGCCGCCAATCAGCTTGCGGTACTCGTTGGACTTGAAGTCTGACAGGCGAACAATGACGGGTTTGGGCCAAAAGGCCGCGCCAATCGTGGCGATGCCTTCGGCCACCTTGTCAACATAAAAAGCGCGCGGTGAGGCATGGCCACGGGCCACACTTTCAACCGCCTGCTTCAGGTCGGCATCAATATTGGGGTAGTCCAAAATGGCTTTGGGGTGAACGCCAATGTTGTTGTTGATGATGAATTCAAGTCGCGCCAGGCCCACACCGTGATTGGGGATTTGACAAAAGTCAAACGCCAGTTGCGGGTTGCCGACGTTCATCGTGATTTTGATATCGATGGGCGGCATCTCGCCGCGCTGCACTTCGGTGACTTCAGTTTCCAGCAGGCCGTCGTAAATGTTGCCGGTATCGCCTTCGGCGCAGCTCACCGTTACCAGCATGCCGTCTTTGAGCACTTCGGTCGCGTTGCCGCAGCCGACCACTGCCGGAATGCCCAACTCGCGCGCAATGATGGCGGCGTGGCAAGTGCGGCCGCCCCGGTTGGTCACGATGGCGCTGGCCCGTTTCATCACGGGCTCCCAATTTGGGTCGGTCATGTCGGTCACCAGAACATCACCGGCCTGCACCTGGTCCATGTCCTTGATGTCATGCACAACGCGGACCGGTCCGGTGCCAATTTTTTGACCAATCGCACGGCCCTCCGCCAGCAGCGCGCCTTTGGCCTGGTTGGCTTTGAGCTTGTAGCGCATTTCAGCCTTGCCTTTGGCCTGGCTTTTCACTGTCTCAGGGCGGGCCTGCAGGATGTACAGCAAGCCGTCGGTGCCGTCTTTGCCCCACTCAATGTCCATCGGCCTGCCGTAATGCGTTTCAATGATCAGCGCGTATTTCGCCAGTTGCTCCACGTCGGCGTCCGTCAGTGAATAACGGTTGCGCAGCTCGGTTGGCACGTCGGTGGTTTTGACCAGCTTGCCGCCCGCCTTTTTCTCTTCAGGCGAGGTGAACTCCATTTGCAGCAGCTTGCTACCGAGGTTGCGGCGAATCACCGCACGCTTGCCGGCTTTCAACATCGGCTTGTGCACATAAAACTCGTCAGGGTTCACAGCGCCCTGCACCACTGTTTCGCCCAGGCCGTAACTTGATGTGATGAACACCACGTCTTCAAAACCGCTTTCGGTGTCGATGGTGAACATCACGCCCGCCGCGCCCAGGTCGCTGCGCACCATGCGCTGCACGCCCGCCGACAGGGCCACGTCTGCATGCGCAAAGCCCTGATGCACGCGGTAGCTGATGGCGCGGTCGTTGTAGAGCGATGCAAACACCTCTTTCATCTTGTGCAACACGTCTTCAATGCCCACGACGTTCAAAAAGGTTTCCTGCTGACCAGCAAACGACGCATCGGGCAGGTCCTCGGCTGTGGCGGATGAGCGCACTGCAAAAGATGCCGCAGCGTTGCCTGCGCTCAACGTGGCGAAACTGGCGCGTACCGCTTTTTCGAAGTCATCAGGGAAGGGCTGCGCCTCAACCAGCGCTCGTATTTGACTGCCCGCAACGGCAAGGGCACGCACGTCGTCGGTGTCAAGCGCGTCCAGTACAGCATTGATTTTTTTGTCCAGCCCGGCATGGGCTAAAAACACCCGAAAAGCATGTGCCGTGGTGGCAAAGCCTGTGGGTACCCGTACCCCGTTGGGGCCAGTGGGTAGTTGCGAGATCATCTCGCCGAGGCTGGCGTTTTTACCGCCTACCGCCTCGACATCGCTCATTCTCAGGTTTTCAAAGGGTACGACTAAGGCATCCTGCGCAAAAAGGTTGGACATGAAAATACTCCGGGAGGTTTAAAAACCGGGGCGAACATGGGCGCTATGTAACCGTGTTGTTGTTTTAAGCGGTTATATAAATATATGGCGGGCATGTTGCTGAGAATCGAGATAATGTTTGCAATTGTAGGGTGTTACCAGCTAGCACCATCCGCCTTGCCTGTCACTGTCCTGACCCATTTTTTGTAGGCCAACATGCCCAATCGCACGGTATTTTTCATCTCTGACGGTACCGGCATCACGGCCGAGACCTTTGGCAACGCGATTTTGGCCCAGTTTGAGATGACTCCGCGCCACGTCAGGCTGCCATTTATCGACAGTGTGGACAAGGCCCACCAGGCGATCAGGCAGATCAACCATACGGCTGAAACCGAGGGCAAACGCCCCATCGTCTTCACCACTTTGGTGAACATGGAGATCCTGGCCGTCATCAAAGCCAACTGCAACGGGATGCTGCTGGACATGTTTGGCATGTTTGTAGCGCCGCTGGAAAGCGAGCTGGGCTTGAAGTCCAACCACCGGGTGGGCCGGTTTTCAGATGCGTCAAAAAGCAAAGCCTATGACGACCGGATTGAGGCCATCAATTTTTCGCTTGCGCATGATGACGGCCAAAGCAACCGGGACCTGGCAGGCTCTGACGTGATTCTGGTTGGCGTCAGCCGCAGCGGCAAAACCCCGACATCGCTCTACCTGGCCATGCAGTACGGCCTGAAGGCGTCCAACTACCCGCTCATCCCCGAAGACTTTGACCGCCGCCAGTTGCCACCCGCCCTGGTGCCGCACCGCGCCAAAATCTTCGGCTTGAGCATCGCCCCCGAGCGCCTGGCGCAAATCCGCAACGAGCGCCGGCCCAACTCAAACTACGCCAGCCTGGTCAACTGCCGCCACGAAATCCACGAAGCCGAGGCCATGATGCGCCGCGAAGGCATACGCTGGCTGTCCACCACCACCAAGTCGATTGAAGAGATCGCCACCACCATCCTGCAAGAGATTCGCCCGGAGCGGCTGGTGTATTGACGGTTACAGGATGCTACGTTTTTAGTAGCTTATTGCGCCCGAATCTATTGGGTTGCAGCTTGTTTTTTCACCTAAAATGGTGTGAATTGGGTTAAAACGACCTGTCAGAGCTGCAAACTTGCCAAAAAGCTTTTCGGAGGCCAAATTTGGCAATTTTCAGACATCAAAGGTGCCTCTAGCCCAATAGCTTCGGGCGCAAGTAGCTACGTTATTTGCAGCATTCTCTAAACTAACCCAGCACTGCCACGCCTTTGACCTGGGCAAAAACCGGGCTTCCAGGCTGCAATTGCAGCGTATCCAGAGACTTTTGCGTGATGCGGGCCAGCAGCGTACTGCCACCAGCATCAAGCGATACCATCGCCTGGCCGGGGCTGTCGGCGCTGATGCTGGTCACCGTCGCGGCAAAGATGTTCAACACACTGGTGCCTTGCTGGCGCGTCAGCGTCAGGCTGACGTCTCGGGCCTGCACCCGCACCCGCACGCGCTGGCCGACTTGCAGCAATGGGTTAAGCAGACTGATCTGTCCACCTGCAAATTCGGCATGGCTCAGGTGGTATTGCGGCTCCACCCGCATCACCACGGCATCAATGATCGCGGCTGCCGCGTCGCCATGGGCCAGCGGCAAGTCCAGCCGGGTCAGCAGCTCTCTGGTGGGGCCGCTGGCCAGCACCCGGCCTGCGTCGAGCAACACCAGGTGGTCCGCCAGCCGGGCGACTTCGTCGGGTGCATGGCTGACATACAAGACGGGAATGCCCAGTTCAATGTGCAGCCGCTCCAGGTAAGGCAGCACTTCGGCTTTGCGCTGCACATCAAGTGCCGCGAGCGGTTCGTCCATCAGCAGCAGTTGCGGGCTGGTGGCCAGCGCGCGCGCGATGGCAACGCGCTGGCGCTCACCGCCTGACAAGGTAGCGGGTATGCGATGCAGCAGTTTTTCAATGCCCAGCAGTTCAGTGGCCTGGCTGAGAGACACTTTGCGCTCGGCCAACGGTATGCGTCGCAGCCCATAGTCCAGGTTGCCCTGCACGCTCAGGTGGTTGAACAGGTTGGCAGACTGAAAAACATAGCCCAGCGAGCGGGTGTGCAGTGGCTTGAAAATGGCTTTGGCGTCGTCTTGCCAGACTTCGCCATTGACCGACAGGCTGCCACCGGAGGCACGTTCCAGCCCGGCAATACAGCGCAGCAACGTGGTTTTGCCTGAACCCGACGGGCCAAAAATGGCGGTCACCCCATGGCCCGGCAATTGCAAAGACACATCCAGTGAAAAGTCGCCAAGCACCCGCTTGAAAACAGCCTGTATGCCGATCATCGGCTTTTCTTGGCTTGCAGCCAGTGCAGGCACAGCAAAGTCGTAAACGCAAACACCATCAAGCCACCCGCCAGCCAGTGCGCCTGGGCATATTCAAGTGCCTCCACATGGTCATAAATCTGTACCGACAGCACCCGCGTCTGACCCGGGATGTTTCCGCCCAGCATCAGCACAATGCCAAACTCCCCCACCGTATGCGCAAAGCCCATCACGGCGGCAGTCAGGTAGGCAGGTTTGCACAAGGGCAGCACGACACTGAAAAACGTGTCAAGCGGTGACGCCCGCAATGTGGCAGCGGCCTCCAGCGGGGCACGGCCCAGCGCTTCAAACGCATTGGCCAGGGGCTGCACCACAAACGGCAGTGAGTAAAACACCGACCCCACCACCAGCCCGGCAAATGTAAACGGCAGCAGCCCCAACCCCAGCGATTGCGTGAGTTGCCCGACCGGCCCTTTTGGCCCCATCAATACCAGCAAATAAAAGCCGATGACCACTGGTGGCAGCACCAGCGGCAGCGCCACCAAAGCCCCCACCGGGCCTTTGAGCCAGGAGCGCGTGGTGGCCAGCCACCAGGCCAGCGGCGTGCCCAGCAGCAGCAACACCCCCGTGGTGACGCTGGCGAGTTTGAGGGTCAGCCAAACGGCTTGCCAGATGGCATCCATCATTCGTAGCCGAATGAATTCATGATCGCCCGAGCTTGACCGGACTTTAAAAACACCAGCAGTTGCTGCGCAGCCGGGTTGCTTTTACCGCGCGTCAGCAGCACAGCCTCTTGCCTGAGCGGGCTGTGCAGATTGGCAGGCACCACCCAGGCCGAGCCGCTTTTAAGCTTGCCGTCTTCAAACACCTGCGACATCGCCACAAAACCCAGGTCGGCATTGCCAGTCGCAATCATGCTGAACGCCTGGCCAATACTTTCACCTTGAACCAGCTTGGCTTGCAACACATTGAGCATGCCGATTTTGCCCAATGCCTCCATCGCCGCCACGCCGTAGGGCGCCAGTTTGGGCGATGCAATGGCCAGATGTTTGAAGTCATTGCGCACCAGCACCGCCGCCTTGCCATCGACCAGCGCCGGGTTGGCTGACCACAACACCAGCCGCCCGGTGGCGTAGGTAAACCGGGTACTGGCAATTGCCGCGCCCGCCTTTTCAAGTCTGGCGGGTGCTTCATCATCTGCCGCCAAAAAAACATCGAAAGGCGCACCGTTGGTAATCTGCGCAAAAAACTTGCCCGTGGCGCCGTAGGACAACACGGCTTTATGTCCCGTGTCTTTTTCAAACTCTTCGGCGATCCGCTTCATGGGGGCGGTGAAATTGGCAGCTACCGCCACCTGGACTTCAGCGGCCTGGCCCACTTGCGCAAACACAGCCACGACACACAAGGCAAGCCACTGACTGGCGAAATGGCGCAAATTGAGTGGGACTTGGTGCATGGGTAGATTGTATTTTCGATATCACAGTGTGATCAAACGCCACATTTGATGCACGTTGCACTTCAAATTCTATTCACGATTTAGTTTTTTTCAATCAATAAATATCTATTGATATTACTCGTTTACCCTAATATAGCCCTATGTGATTCAAAACAGCGTTTTACAGCGCCTGAAATGAATTTCAAATCCGTTCAAAAACCTCTCAGGAAACCACATGTCACTTATCAATACCACCATCGTTCCGTTCAAGACGACTGCTTACCACAATGGCAAATTCATCGATGTGTCTGATGAATCTATCAAGGGCAAATGGTCTGTGCTGATTTTTATGCCAGCCGCGTTCACCTTCAACTGCCCAACTGAAGTTGAAGACGCTGCAGACAACTACGCTGAATTTCAAAAAGCCGGTGCAGAGGTTTATATCGTGACGACCGACACCCACTTTTCACACAAGGTGTGGCATGAGACCTCGCCTGCCGTCGGCAAGGCAAAGTTCCCGCTGGTGGGCGATCCAACCCACGTGCTGGCCAAGGCGTTTGACGTGTACATCCCAGAAGAAGGCTTGGCATTGCGCGGCACGTTTGTGATCAATCCAGAGGGCGTGATCAAAACCGCTGAGGTGCATTCAAACGAGATCGCACGCGACGTGAAGGAAACTCTGCGCAAACTCAAGGCTGCCCAATACACTGCCACCCATCCTGGCCAGGTTTGCCCTGCCAAGTGGAACGAAGGCGCCAAGACGATTGCGCCGTCTATCGACCTTGTCGGCAAGATCTGATCGCCGTAAATTTTTCCTGTCTGTCATCCCGGACTTGATCCGGGATCCATGCCTTTTCCGATGCTGTCAGGGAACGGAGTCATGGATTGCGGATCAGGTCCGCAATGACAAATCCAAAAAAATTAAAACTTACAGCATCGCGGCTAGACCCTCAATGACGATGCTGTTCCCATTTTCAAAGCGAATCCGCCATGCTTGACGACGCAACCAAAGCCCAACTGAAAAGCTACCTCGAACGCGCCACGGCACCGATTGAAATCGTTGCTTCGCTGGACGACAGCCCGACATCCGTCGAGATGCTGTCCATGCTCAATGACGTGGCGGACTCCTCGCCACTGGTCAAGCTGACAATCAGCCGTGACGACAACCAGCGCAAGCCATCGTTCTCCATCAACCGCCCGAGCGAAAACCACGGGCCACGCTTTGCGGGTCTGCCCATGGGGCATGAATTCACGTCGCTGATTCTGGCGCTGCTGCAAGTAGGCGGCTACCCACCCAAGGTAGAGGAAGAAATCCTCCAGCAGATTCGCGACCTTGACGGTGATTTCAATTTCGAGGTGTATGTCTCACTGACCTGCCACAACTGCCCGGACGTTGTGCAGGCGCTCAATGTGATGGCGGTCCAAAACCCACGCATCAAAGCCACCATGATTGAAGGCGGCACGTTCCCGGACGAAGTGAAAGAACGGCAAATCATGGCCGTACCGACGGTCTTTTTGAATGGCACAGAGTTTGGTCAGGGCCGCATGAGCCTGGAAGAAATTTTGGCCAAGATCGATACCAAAGGCAGTGAACGCGAGGCGAAAAAGATCGACGCCAAAGATGCTTTTGACATGCTGATGGTCGGCGGCGGCCCCGCAGGTGCTGCGGCTGCGGTGTATGCGGCGCGCAAGGGCATTCGTACCGGCGTGGTGAGCGAAAACTTTGGTGGCCAGACGCTGGACACGCTGGGCATTGAAAACTATATTTCCGTCAAAGAAACAGACGGGCCCAAGTTTGCATTGGCGCTTGAACAACATGTGCGCGGCTACGACGTGGACATCATGAACATGCAGCGCGCCAAGGCCCTCAAGCTGAACACGGGGCTGAACAAAAATCTGATCGAAGTCCAGCTTGAAAGCGGCGCCACATTGCGCAGCAAATCGGTGGTGATTTCAACCGGCGCGCGCTGGAAAAACATCAACGTACCGGGCGAGCGCGAGTTTAAAAACAAGGGCGTCGCCTATTGC
Source organism: Polaromonas sp. (assembly GCA_031417995.1). Classification (GTDB taxonomy): domain Bacteria; phylum Pseudomonadota; class Gammaproteobacteria; order Burkholderiales; family Burkholderiaceae_C; genus Polaromonas. The sequence continues at coordinate 27,084 of JANOWR010000078.1, forward strand.
CCGCATTGCGATGGCCCCTTGTTCAAGGGCAAGCATGTGGCAGTGATTGGCGGTGGCAATTCAGGTGTTGAAGCCGCCATTGACCTGGCTGGCGTGGTTGGCCAGGTGACGCTAATTGAATATGACAAAGCCCTGCGTGCCGATGCGGTACTGGCGCGCAAGCTGCACAGCCTGCCCAACGTCACCGTGATCACCAACGCCCAGACCACTGAAATTACCGGTGATCAAAAAGTAAACGGCCTGGTCTATAAAGACCGCGCGACAGAGCAATTGAATACCGTAGCGCTTGAAGGCGTGTTCATTCAAATTGGCCTGGTGCCCAACACCGACTGGCTCAAGGGCGTGGTGGAGCTGTCAAAACACGGTGAAATCATTGTCGATGCCAAAGGCCAAACCTCTGTGCCGGGTGTGTTTGCGGCGGGTGACGCCACAACCGTGCCGTTCAAGCAGATCATCATTGCAGCGGGCGATGGTGCAAAGGCCGCGCTGGGTGCCTTTGACCATTTGATGCGCTCGTCTTTACCCGTTTGAGTGGTCTATGTAACCCATTCATGGGTATAGTTTCTGGTGGATTGTTAGAAAGTGTTTGTCAATTTTTAAAAAGAAAGTAAATCATGAGACTATTAACTACAAGCCTGTTGGCGATTGCACTGAGCGGCTGCGCTGGCTCGCAAATGGGTAGCCCAGCCGTTTCCATATTGGTGGATCTTGACCCGGCCAGCACCGAGCGAACCGTCATCATTGAAAACATCACCGCCGACCGTGCAGGCGTTTTGTACACCTCTGACCGGGTCACGGGCAACGTCTTGCGCGTTGACCCGAAGTCACCCAAACCGGTGGTGGTGGGTAAGATTGAATCACGTACGGTAGACGGCAGAAAAGTCGACCCCTCACCGGGCGGCATTGCGTTTGACTCAAAGGGAGACTTGTACCTGGCCGCTGGCCCGTTCAGCGAAGTCGTGCGCATCAAGGCCGCAGACCTGAACCCAGCCAAACCCGGCGTTGCACAAACCTTTGCAACCGGCGTGCCAGGCGCCAACGGTATTGCCTTTGACAGTCGCGGCACCCTTTATGTCTCAGGCGGTGCAAGCGGTATTGTTTATAGCGTTGGCCCGAATGGCGGTGCAGCTCAAGCTGCCGCGCAAATCGACCGAAGTACACGCACCCTGCCAGACGGCAAGGCCACGCAGGCCATTGTGGCCAACGGCCTGAAGTTTGACGCGATGGGTGTTCTTCACGTGGCAGACACATCACGTGGTGCGGTGTGGAAGGTTGTGATCGGTGCTGATGGCAAGGGCAGCAAGCCCGTGGTGCTGGCGCAGAGCCCTTTGCTTGAAGGCGCAGACGACATGGCCTTTCACAGCAATGGCGACGTCTGGGTAGCCGCCAATGAGCTGAACGCCATTGTTTCAGTGTCGCCCGCCGGTGTGGTCAAAACGATTGCCAACAACGGCAGTCAAGGGCCACTGGAATTTCCTGCGGCACTTGTCTTTGTTGGCAGCACCGCTTATGTCGCCAACTTTGATGTGCCACGCCGCATCAATATGGACGCCAACGGCACAACAGCAAAAGATGGCATAGGCGCGTCCATCGCACAAATAAGTCGCTAAAAGCCGTTACGCAGTAATTCTCCGAGAATCGCTATCAAACCCATTTGCAGTCAATCTGGCTGCATGCGGTTATAGCGATTTTTTCTTGATGAATGCGCTTTAGCCGATGACAATTGCACTATTTTGAACAATTAAGGATTTGCCATGAAAGGCGACGCACAAGTCATCACCCACCTGCAGGCCCAGCTGAAAAACGAGCTGACCGCCATCAACCAGTACTTTTTGCACTACCGAATGTACAAGCACTGGGGTCTGGACAAGCTGGCCAAGAAGGAATACGAAGAATCCATCGGCGAGATGAAGCACGCCGACAAACTGATGGACCGGATCTTCATGCTCGACGGCCTGCCCAATTTGCAAGACTTGGGCAAGCTGATGATTGGCGAGAACGTGCCTGAGGCGCTGGGCTGCGACCTGAAGGCTGAAATGGGGGCTCAGGCGACCATCAAGGCCGGTATGGCGCATTGCGAAAGCGTGCGCGACTATGTGTCGCGTGACCTGCTTCAAGGCATTCTGGACGATACCGAAGAGCACATTGATTTTCTGGAAACCCAGATTGATCTGGTTGGCAAAGTCGGCCTGCAAAACTATTTGCAAAGTCAGATGGGTGAGTTGAGCTAAACCTGCAAGCCGTTTGAATTGCGCCATAAAACCCGGCAAAGGTGCTCAAGGGCCCGTCAGCCGTGCTATACGGGCGCGGCTCGTCGGGCGGCCTGATCAACCGCGTGACCAAAAAACCAAAATTTGGTGAACCCTTTGGCGAGGTATCGACGAGCTTTGGCAGCTACGGCCTCAAGCGTGTTGAAACTGATCTGAACACGCAGCCTAGCGAGTCTGTGACGCTGCGTTTGAACCTGGCCAGAAAAAGTTCTGGCAGCTACCGCAGTCAGCAGTTCAACGACCGTTACAGCATTGCACCGTCGCTGGCGTTAAGCATCAGTGCTGACACCAAGTTGCTGCTTCATTACAACCAGGCCACCGACAAGCGCCTGACCGACTTTGGCATACCGTCCCTCAATGGCCGTCCGGTGGATGTACCTGTCAGCACCTACTATGGTTCCAGTACCGCGCGCAAAGACGACACCACCACCAGCCACGTTTTGTCTTATTCGGCCACGCTGGACCATCGTTTGAATGAAGCGCTGAGCCTGCACAACACCACCCGCTTCAGCGACTACAAACTGGACCGCTACAACACCAATGCCAGCGGCTTGGCCAACCCGGTAGCGCTGACAGTGCAGCTCAGTCACGGCACTATTTTGCGAGATGAATCAGGCAGCGCATACCCAGCCAAATATTTTTGGCCTGTATGTACAAGATCAGATCACCCTGGCCAAAGACTGGAAGGCTTTGGTCGGTGTGTGCTTTGACCAGTTCAAACAGAACACCCGCTTTGACCGCAAGCTGGCCACGCTGCAGCGTACAGACAACAGCTTGAGCCCAGGCGCTGGACTGGTATCGATTCGCAGTCTTACTACGCGTCTTACAGTCGGTCCTTTCAGCCATCTGCAGAAACATTTGCGCTGGCCGCCAGCAACGTGGCCAACGCGCCGGAGATGACCCGCAACCTGGAAGTTGGTGCCAAGCTTGACTTTTTGAAGGGGCGCTCAGTACCACCGCAGCATTGTTTAACCTGCAGCGCACCAACGGGCTGGAGGTGACCGCCAATGGCCGCCTGCCAGGCAAGTGGGATCTCAGCGCAGGCTATGCCTTTTTGAACGGCAAGATGATTCAGTCGGTAGCGACGACAGCATCGCTGCAAATACCCGTGGTGGTGGGTGGCGTTCCCGCATCAGGAAAAACCGCTGCGCTGACACCGCGCAACTCCGCGTTTGTATGGCTCATGAAAGATTTAGGACAAGGTTTTAGCGCAGGCGGTGGTGCCAACTACGTGGGCGATTACTTTACGTCGCTGACCAATCTGGTCACCGTGCCGTCTTACCTCACGGCTGACCTGGCCGCATCCTACAAAACAAACCTTGCCTGATCCGGCTCCCGCCAATCCAGAGGACATGCGCGCCTGGATACAGGCAACGCTCAGTATGACCGGCAACGCCAATTCAACCCGCATTGATGCAGCAAAGCCGGTGGCCTGGGCTGATAAAAAAACATCCACCCATCCGCCATTGATGCAGCCCGAGCACTGGGTTTTCAACTTTGGTGGGCCGAGCGAGATCATTCAGGCCGACTACTGGCGTGGCAACCGTTCTGTCGGCATCACCACCACCGCCAGCGGTTTTTTAGCCACACTCAACAACATGCACAAAGGCACGGGCATGTCGATACCGTGGATTTTGCTGGTTGACACCCTGGCAGGCAGCATGATTTTTCTGTCGATTTCTGGCGTGCTTTTATGGGTACAAACCAATCGCAGGCGCGTTGTGGGTGACACGATCTTTTCAGTGGCCACCAGTTTGACGCTGGGCTTGACCTTGATGCGATTGTAAAAAAATCGCAAAAACCCAAAAAAAGTTATTGCAAATGCGACAGATTCGCATTTATAATAAACTTCAAGCCCATCAACCAGCAAGCCAATACATGATCGTTTGCATCTGCCGCAGAATTTCTGACAGTCAAATTGCCCGCCATGCCCGTGCCGGCATGGGTTTTGACGAGATCCAACTCGAACTCGGTGTTGCCACCCAGTGCGGGCAGTGCGAAGGTTGTGCGCGTGATGTGGTGGCCCAATGCAGCGCAAGCTGCCCGCAGGCCAACATACAGCTAGCCAACAACCTTCCGGGCGGCAGCACATGGCAAACATCACTTTCTATCTAGCAGCACTTCCTGTCAGCCTAGCGCTTGTTCTTGCGTCTGCATGGTGGATTTTTCGCCGTTAAGCTGACAATACGTACTTTGCGGTTGAACGGCCGTCCGGTCTGGTTTTTTCATGAACGTCAACACACTTTCACCCACCCCACGCATTGCGATCAGCCGCAACGCGGCCATTGCTCTCGTGGTGGTTGCATTGCATGTCGGGTTTATCTGGGCGCTGCAAAGCGGGCTGCTGATGCGCGTGGCAGAAGTCATCGTTCCTGTTGAGTTGCTGTCGCAATTCATTGAACCGCCCGCACCCAAGGTCAACAAACCACCGCCGCCACCGTCTGAGCCGATTAAAAAACCGATGGCAAAAACCGTTGTTGCGCCTACGCCGCAGCCATTGGCCATTGCAGACCCCACGCCTTCACCTAACGCCCCCACAGGGGTGACCACGCCTCAGCCTGCCCCTGCGCCCATCGCTGCGCCAGTTGCAGCCGCACCTGCTGCGCCCCCCGCAGCACCGTCAGTGCAATTGCCGTCCAGCGATGCTGATTACCTGCAAAACCCGAAACCACCCTACCCGCCCATCAGTCGCCGCTTAAACGAGCAAGGCAAAACAACGGTGCGCGTTTTAATAGGTCTGGACGGTCAGCCGCAACGTGCCGAGATTGCGAAGTCAAGCGGTTTTGACCGTCTTGATCAGGCCGCCTTGACCACCGTGATGCGCTGGCGCTATGTGCCTGGCAAACGTGGCGGCGTGGCCGAAGCCATGTGGTTTAACGTGCCCATCAATTGGGTACTTGAATAATTTTCAGGAGTATTTTTTATGAATTCCCAATTTGGCCTGGCCAATGTCTGGTCGCAAGGTGACATCGTCACCAAGTCAGTCGCTGCGCTGCTGCTCATCATGTCCCTCGCCTCGTGGATGGTCATCATCATCAAAACGCTGGACCTGATCAAGTACAAACGCATCGCCAAAAACGCTGAAGTCTTCTGGCACAGCGAGGACTTTGCAACCGGCCTCACCAAATTGGGCGCTGACCCGGCCAACCCATTTCGCCAACTAGCGCTTCAGGGCCGTGAAGCCACGCTGCACCACCGCAATACCAAAGCGCATTTGCATGACGCACTTGACGTGAGCGACTGGGTGACGCGTACCCTGCGCAACTGCATGGATGAGTTCACCAGCAAGTTGCAATCAGGTCTGGCAATTTTGGCTTCAGTTGGTTCTACTGCGCCGTTTGTGGGCCTGTTTGGCACGGTTTGGGGCATTTACCACGCGCTGTTGGCAATTGGCGCTGCGGGCCAGGCCACGATTGACAAAGTGGCCGGGCCGATTGGTGAGTCACTCATCATGACGGCGCTGGGTTTGGCAGTAGCGATTCCAGCGGTGCTGGGCTACAACGCACTGGTACGCGGCAACAAGGGCGTGCTGCAAAAACTGAGCCGCTTTGCGCATGACTTGCACGCCTATTTTGTAACGGGTGCGCGGGTTAATTCTGGTGATTCATCTGGCAATTCATCTGGCACTATGGCCAATGTTGTGCCCATGAAAAAAGCCTGAAAGGAGAATTGAGTATGGCTTTCGGAACACAAGACGACACCGACGATGTGATGAACGAAATCAACATGACACCGATGGTGGACATCATGCTGGTGCTGCTCATCATCTTCATCATCACCGTGCCGGTGATGAAGCATTCGGTCAATATTGACCTGCCGCGCGCCACCAATGAGGCGCAAAACATCAAGCCTGAAACCTTGCGGCTGTCAGTCGACGCACAAGGCGTGTACTTCATGAACGAATCGCAGATTGCCGATGCTGACCTGGTACCACGGCTAAAAGCAGCCGCTGCACAAAACCCGCAACCTGAGCTGCATATTCGTGGCGACAAAGCGGTGCGCTATGAGCGCGTGGCCCAAGCCATGGCCGCAGCGCAACAAGCCGGTTTGCGCAAAATCGGTTTTATTACAGAGCCTAAAAACTAAGCGCCAATTGGCACATTGACTTAGAACAAATAGCTCTGCTACAAGCCAATCGCCGCAATGCCCGCCCGCGCAATCTGCGCATCTTCGTTGGACTTCACACCGCTCACGCCCACAGCGCCCAGGCACTGCCCGTCTTTCATGATGGGCACGCCACCCTCGAGCATGCCGTGAATCAAAGGCGCGCTTAAAAACGACATGCGCCCGCCGTTGATCATGTCTTCATACACCTTGCTTTCACGGCGACCCAGCGCAGCTGTGTTGGCTTTGGCGGGTGCAATGTGGCTGGACACGGGTGCTGCGCCGTCCAGCCGCTGCAAATGCAGCAAATGGCCACCGTCATCAACGATGGCAATCGTCACGGCCCAGTTGTTTTTAAGCGCTTCAGCTTCAGCGGCGGCAGCGATGGTTTTGATGTCGGCAAATTCAAGGGTGGTTTTTGATTTCATGTTTTCAGGCGTTTGTTGGTGAAAATCATGAGCATACGCAAAAAAAACGGTGTAAACCCGTCTAAATTGAATTGGCAGGATAGAACCCTTACAAAAACTACTGGTTCGCGTAGGGGAATCTATTGAAAAACCATGGATGACCCCTAAAATCCGCTTTATCAGCATTTGCTGGGTTACTGGAGTTCACTCTTATGACTGAAAACGTTCAAACTGCACAAACCATCGGCTATGGCGCAACAACGCCAGCCGAACGCAACAAAGTTTTGCGCAACACCTACTGGCTGCTGGCCTTAAGCTTGCTGCCCACTGTGCTGGGTGCCTACATCGGCGTGGCTACGGGAATTACCGCCGGGTTGACAGGCTTCGTGGGCCTGATTGTGTTCATGGCTGGTGCTTTCGGCTTCATCTACGCGATTGAAAAAACCAAAAATTCTGCCATGGGCGTGCCTGTGCTGCTGGGTTTTACGTTTTTCATGGGTTTGATGCTGTCGCGCATGATTGCCATGGTGC
>JANOWR010000079.1:0-68034 GCA_031417995.1 Polaromonas sp.
CGCTAAAAAAGCAGCTCCTGCAAAAAAGGTAGCAGCCAAAAAAGCAGCTCCCGCCAAAAAAGTTGCTGCCAAAAAGCCAGCAGCCAAAAAGGCGCCTGCCAAAAAGCGTACCCCGAACGCCGCGTTCATGAAGGCATTGACCTTGAGCCCCGCACTGGCAGCAGTGTTGGGCGACAAGCCCCTGCCGCGCACGGAGATCGTCAGCAAGTTGTGGGTCTACATCAAGGCCAACAAACTGCAAGACCAGATCAACAAGCGCATGATCAACGCCGATGCCAAGCTCAAAGCCGTTTTCGGCAAAGCCCAGGTGTCGATGTTCGAGATGGCTGGCCTGATCGGCAAGCACGTCAAGTAATCTGCCCTCGGGTTAGAGAACTAAAAAGCCGGTGAAAACCGGCTTTTTTTATGCTTTTCAGGTATGTTTTAGGGCCCTAGCCCAATGAATTCGGGCGTAAGCAGCTTCTTTTTTGATAGCACTCACTTCTACCCGACGTGCTTACTTCCCCTTCAACGCCTGCTCGGTAATTGCCGACAACGTAGCCCGCGTCGTGATGACTTCCGGGTCCAGCATCACTTCAATCAGGGTGCCCTGCGGCCGCGCCAGCGCGGCCAGCAGCTCACCCTCAAACTCTGCCGTGTGAGTGATGCGTACCCCTGCATAACCATAAGCGCGCGCCAGTGCGGCGAAATCGGGGTTCTGCAGATGCGAGCCGCTTGAATGATTTGGATACTCGCGCTCCTGGTGCATGCGTATCGTGCCGTACATGCCGTTGTTGAGCAGCACGATGATGGTTTTTGCACCAATCTGCACAGCAGTGGCCAGTTCCTGGCCGTTCATTAAAAAGTCCCCATCACCGGCCATCGTCAGCACCACGCGCCCCGTGGTAATGGCTGCAGCTATGCCTGCGGGCACGCCGTAGCCCATCGCGCCTACCGTGGGTGCCAGTTGTGTTTTGTGTCCTTTGACCAGGCCATGATGTTTGTAAAAGCGATGCACCCAGCTGGCAAAGTTGCCTGCGCCGTTGGTCAACACCGCATCAGATGGCAAATGCTTTTGCAGCAGGCCAACGATGGCGGGCATGTCGATGTCGCCAGGCAGCTTGTTGGGCTGCAGGTTAGCAAGGTAGTCGGCATTCGCGTCAAGCGCCCACGCCTCCCACGGCACGCTGATGGGGGCCGTCAGCACCTCCAGCGATCTGGCTGCGGCGTTCATGGTGGCGTTGATGGCCAGGTCAGCCTGGTAGACGCGGTTCAGCTCTTCTGCACTGCTATGGATATGCACCAGCTTTTGCTTCGGGCAAGGCGCTTCAAGCAGCGTGTAGTTGTTGGTTGTCATCTCACCCAACCTTGGGCCAATGGCGATGATCAGGTCAGCTGCCTTGACGCGCGCGGCCAGCTTCGGGTTCAGGCCAATGCCAACGTCGCCTGCGTACAGCGGGTGGAAATTGTCAAAGGTGTCCTGAAACCTGAAGGCATTGCCCACCGGCACGCGCCAATTTTCTGCAAAGCGCTGCAGCGCCTGCGCAGCCTGCGGCGTCCATCCGCCACCGCCGGCAATGAGGAAGGGCCGCTCAGATTTGAGTAGCATCTCGCGCAATGTGCGCAGCGCGCCGGGGTCGCTCCAGGCTTGCACCGCCTCCACACGGGCCAGCGGCTGGGCGACAGTCATGCGCGTCAGCATGTCCTCAGGCAGCACCAGCACCACCGGGCCGGGCCTGCCGTTCATGGCGGTGGCAAAGGCGCGCGCTACATATTCAGGAATACGGTCTGCATCGTCAATGCGCTCTACGCGCTTGGCAAAGCCTTTGGTACTGGGGCCAAAAAAGCTCTGGTAATCCACTTCCTGAAAAGCCTCGCGGTCTCGGCAATCGCTGGCTACATCGCCAATCAGCAGCACCATGGGTGTGGAGTCCTGAAACGCCGTGTGCACACCAATCGACGCGTTGGTCGCGCCCGGCCCGCGCGTGACCATGCACACGCCCGGCCTGCCCGTAAGCTTGCCGTGCGCTTCTGCCATATAGGCAGCGCCGCCCTCTTGCCTGCAGGTGATAAAGCGGATGGCGTCCTGTCGCGCGTGAAGGCCGTCGAGCACGGCCAAGTAACTTTCACCCGGCACGCCAAACGCGTGGGTCACGCCCTGGGCAATCAGGCAGTCAACTAAAAGGTGTCCGGCGAGTTGTGCTGTCATGGGTGTCAAGTTCAATCGTTTTATTCTGGTGTAGCGCTGTCGCCATCACCACCACCGGCTTCAAGAGCCTGGCGGGCCAGCTCTTCATCACTCAAAGGCGGCGCTTGTTCAAGTGCGGCCAACTCGTCCAGAAACTCCTGCGTGGGTTCTTCATGCTCCAGCAAAACCTCTTCAAGTTTTTGTTGTCCTGTCTCTACATGCACTGAAGGCGAATGCAACGCAGTGGGCGGCACAGGAAATTTTTCTCCCAGCTCAAACTTTAGTGCCTCTGATTTTTCTTCCACCCAGTGCGCAAAATCGCCATCTTTTGGTGTGTTTGAATCGCTCATACGGCTCTCCTTGTGTTTAACGACCAGTGTTTGGCAAATGTTGCGCGGATGGCAAAGCCTGCTTCACACCCTGATTATGGTGGTAGCCGCAACACTCTGGTGTCATCAAGAATCGCTTGGCAAGCCATAAAGCTTGCAATAATTCACCAAACAGTTAAATTATAGACATGCCAACCTCTTCAAAAAAACCGACAGAGCCACGCGCGCGCGATGCCGACCGCTCGCAAGCCATCATCCTGAATGCAGCCCGCGATGAGTTTGCCGAGAACGGGCTGGGCGGTGCCCGTGTGGACAGGATTGCCGAGCGCGCAGGGCTCAACAAACGGTTGATTTATTATTATTTTGAAGACAAGGAAAAGCTGTTTCAAGCGGTGCTTGAACAGGCTTACCTGCATATTCGGGAGGCTGAGCACAAGCTTAATTTGCTGGCCCAAAAACCCGCTGACGCCATCCGCAGCCTGGTTGAGTTCACCTGGAATTACTACCTGGCACATCCCGAGTTTCTCACCCTGCTGAACAGCGCCAACTTGCACCGTGCCAGGCATCTGGAAACGTCACAAAGTGTGCGTGAAATGAACTCACCACTCATCGCGACATTAGGTGAAATTCTGGAGCGTGGCCGCAAAGACGGCAGCTTTCGCGGCGGCATTGACCCGCTGCAACTGTATGTGTCGATTGCCGGCTTGTCGTACTTTTATTTGTCCAACAACCACACATTGTCAGCCATCTTTGGCCGTGATTTGATGTCACCCAAATCACGCAGCGAACGGCTATCGCATATCTGTGAGGTTACCCTAGGGTATGTCCTTAGAGCGTAGCACTCGACAGTACTTGACCGGGCAATGCAGGCGTTTTATATTCACCATTTAGTTAACTAAATCGCCTGAATCACTTTGGGCCATTTGTTTTGGTGTTTTTAAGCCATAGACCCAGAAGGAGACAAACGTGAAAACTTTTATCGCACGGCGCACTGTTCTTGCCATCGCACTTGCCTTGTCAGCTGCTACACCGGCTCTGGCGCAGTGGAAGCCCACCCGCCCCATCACTCTGATCGTGCCATGGGCACCCGGCGGATCAACAGACCAGGTCACGCGCGTTACCGCAGCCGAACTTGAAAAACACCTGGGTCAAAAAATTGTGGTGCTTAACCAGCCCGGCGCATCAGGCTCAGTGGGTACTAAAAACGCCATGGAAGCGCCCAAAGACGGCTACACCTGGACGGCAGGCGGCGCCAAAGACCTGGGCACTTACAAGGTGCTGGGCATGCTGGACACATCGGCACGCGACTGGAACCTGTACCTCAATGTGGCGCATATTGCGGTGGTCGGCGTGAACGCAGACACGCCCTACAAAACCATGACCGAACTGCTGGCCGCCATGAAAGAAAAGCCTGGCGCTATTTCAGTGGCCACAGCGGGCGTCAACTCCAGCGGGCATTCAGCCATTGAGGCCATAGCACGCGCTGCTGGCGTGACTTACAAACACGTGACCTATGACGGGGGTGCGCCCGCATCAGTGGCCGCAGCTTCGGGCGAGACGCAAGTTACCACCCAGCTTGCAGCCGAGCAAACCGACATGATTCGCGCGAAAAAAATCCGGCCACTGGCTGTGGTGGGCGACAAGTCCATTGAGATTGAAGGCTATGGCACCATACCGCCGCTGTCGCAGTTCATTGCTGGCTTTAAAGATCCAATTAACTACTTTGGCATTTTTGTACCCAAAGGCGCACCACCTGAAGTGGCGCAAACGCTGGACAAAATCTGGGCCACCGAAATGATGAAGAACGAACCGTTGCGCAAATACGCACAAGCACGCGGCGCGATGTTTGCACCCATGTCGGGCGAAGACGCGCAAAAAGCCGTGTTCCCGGCCATCCAGTCCTACGCCTGGACGCAGCAGGCCGCAGGCAAAGCCAAAGTGTCACCTGACACCGTCGGCATTCCAAAGCCCTGAGCAACATAGGACACACCATGAACGAGAGCGGTAATACCGCCCGCACTGACCTTTGGGGCGGTGCGGGGTGGATGGCCTTTGGCCTGTGGATTTTGATAGAAGCCCTGCGCATGGACCGCTTCAAGTCCATGGGGGCGAGCGTTTACACCATGCCGGGATTTGTGCCCGGCATGATTGGTGTGGTTCTCATTGCGCTAGGGTTGTTGCTGGCAGTGCGCGGCTGGCGCAAGCGGATCATCACCCCGCTAATAAACATGCCTGGATCCTCCGAGCCCTTGATCAACCAGCGCATCGCGCTGATGCTGCCGCTGACACTTGTCTATGCCATTGCCTTGTTGGGCCGCCTGCCTTTCTGGCTGGCCACAGCCTTGTTCGTTGCAGGCTTTACCTGGGCCTTCACGCCACCAGAACAACCCAAACTTCGCCGCCTGATCACGGCACTGCTGTCGGGCGTCATCACCACAGCCGTGGTGATTTTTGTGTTTCAGGAAATTTTTCTGGTTCGTTTGCCATAAGGTGTTGACACATGTTTGACGGACTCATCGCCTTTGGCCATTCAATCGCCACTTTCAGCACACCCACGGCCATTGGCTACGCACTGCTGGCCTCGCTGGTAGGCGTGGTGATGGGTGCCCTGCCCGGCCTGACAGCTACCATGGCGCTGGCATTGATGACAACGCTCACGCTCAAACTGCCAGCCAATGAGGCCTTGCTGATTTTGATCTGCACCTATGTCGGTGCTATCTACGGCGGCTCACGCTCGGCCATTTTGTTGAACATTCCAGGCACACCTGCCTCGGCTGCGTCGTGCCTTGATGGTTATGCACTGGCCAAGCAAGGCCTGGCTGGGCGCGCCATGGGCATTGCCACCAGTGGCTCGGTGCTGGGCACCCTGATTGGCATGTTTTTTCTGATGTTTTTCACGCCTTACCTGGGCGGGCTGGCACTTAAGTTTGGGGCTTATGAATTTTTCTGGCTGGCGCTTTTTGGCGTCATCATTGCGGGCACCTTGACGGGTGATGACCCATTAAAAGGCTGGATAGCCGGGATTGCGGGCCTGTTTATCGCAGGCATTGGGCAGGAGCCGCAGTACGGCTATGAGCGCTTCGCCTATGGCGTGCGCGACCTGGCGGGCGGCATTCAACTCGTGCCCGCACTGGTCGGTGCGTTTGGCTTTGCAGAGCTTTTAACAGCCATGAAAGAACGCCAGTTGCCCGTCAAAATCAGCGCCTTTGACACCGTGATTCCAAAGCTCGGTGATGTGACGAAATACTGGCGCACCATCTTGCGCTCGGGCCTGATTGGCACGGGCGTGGGCATTGTGCCCGGTGTGGGCGAAGACGTGGCCGCCTGGTCGTCTTATGCAGCAGCCAAGCGTGCCAGCAAAGAAAAAGAACTGTTCGGCAAGGGCTCGATTGAAGGCCTGATGGCCGCAGAAACGGGTGACAACGCCTGTGTGCCGGGTGCGATTATTCCAGTGCTCACGCTGGCCATTCCGGGCTCTGCGCCAGCTGCGGTACTGATGGCCGCGATGATCATTCATGGTGTCAAGCCCGGGCCGCTGATCATGATTGAAAGCCCGCAGTTTGTGTATGACGTGGTTGCCATGATGCTGTTTGCCACCATCGGCATCTTGATTTACGGCCTGGTACTGACCAAGGCGCTGGTGCAGGTGTTGCGTGTGCCGCAGCACTACATCGTGCCGATTATTTTTGTGCTGTGTGCGGTGGGCAGCTTTGCCATTGCCGGGCGTTTGTTTGACGTTTACGTCATGCTTGCTTTTGGCCTGATAGGCTTTTGGTTGCGCCACTACGGCTACCCCATGGCACCCTTGGTGCTGGGGATTGTGCTGGGTGATTTGTTAGAGAAAAACCTGCGCCGAGCCCTGCTGCTGTCTGATGGTGACCTGCTGCCCTTCTTCACCCGGCCCATATCGGCGGTGGTAGCTGCGCTGATTTTTGGCACCATCGGCTGGAAGCTTTGGAGCATGCGGCAAAGCAGGCTAAAACCCCTGACGAGTGCATCATGAAGCTGGCCCTGTGTAATGAGGTCTTGCAGCCGCTGGCTTTTGAGCAGCAATGCATCATGGCTGCGCAGTTGGGCTATGACGCGCTTGAAGTTGCGCCGTTCACACTGGCACAAGACCCGCATACTTTGCGCCAGCCTGATGCCAACAAGTTGCTGCGCACCGCGCAATCCCATGGGTTGTGCATTTCCAGCCTGCACTGGCTGCTGGTCAAGCCTGACGGTCTGTCGCTCGTCACACGCGACACCGCCCTGCGGCAGCGCACCATCAACCTGCTGCGTCAGCTGATTGATTTTGCAGGTGATTGCGGCGCCAACGTACTGGTACATGGGTCCCCCAAACAACGCTCGCCCGAGCCAGGCCAAAGCGTGCTCGATGCAACTTTCAGGCTTGAAGAAGCGCTGGCTGAACTGGCACCGCATGCTCTGAATGCAAGCGTGACCTATTGCATTGAGCCACTGTCGCCGTTTGAAACACCCGTCATCAACACCGTGGCCGAAGCCGCTGCCATGGTGGACCGCATTGGCTCGCCTGCGCTGCGCACCATGCTGGATGTCAGCGCTGCGTCGCACAGCGAAACGCAGCCCATCCATGAGGTATTGGCGCAATATCTGGCCAGCGGCCACATTGCACACGTACAGGTCAATGACAAAAACCGCCGGGGACCAGGTCAGGGCACCACACCCCAAGGCCCGGTGCTGCAAGTGCTACGCGATGCCGACTACAGCGGGTGGGTAGCGGTTGAACCGTTTGAGTATTTGCCTGATGGCCCAGGCTGCGCGGCATTTAGCGCGGGCTACGTGCGCGGTTTGTGGGCCGAGTTAAGCAGGGCCAAACCATGACGCAACTCCGTGTGGTGTCGGTACATCTGTTTGAAAGGCATGTCACGCTGCGCATGCCCTTCAGGTTTGGTGCGGCTACGGTCACGCAGTGCCCACAGGCCTTTGTGCGGGTGCAGATTGACGTGGGCAGCAAACGCTTTGAAGGCGCAACCGCCGAACTGATGGTGCCCAAGTGGTTTGACAAAGCGCCAACCCTCACGCATGAACAAAACTTTGAGCAACTGCGCGAGGCACTTCGCATAGCCGCGCAGTCTTATGCCAGTACGCAAGATGTACTGAGCCCGTATGCCTTGTCGCAGTCGGCAGGTGACGCTGCCATTCAAACAGCGGTCGCACATGGCCTGCCGCGTCTGGCGGCACAATTTG
Source organism: Polaromonas sp. (assembly GCA_031417995.1). Taxonomy (GTDB): domain Bacteria; phylum Pseudomonadota; class Gammaproteobacteria; order Burkholderiales; family Burkholderiaceae_C; genus Polaromonas. Next base: position 7,705 of record JANOWR010000079.1, read on the forward strand.
GCCCGGCACTGATGGACAAAGCGATTGCAGATGCCGCCCTGCGCGCCGCCGGGCTGGGCTGGGTGGATGGCTTCAAGGCCAAGGTGTTGGGCGATCCATTTGGCAGCACCTTGAACATCATCAAACCCATGACGGTTGCGCTGCGCCACACGGTTGGCTTGGCCGACAGACTCACAAGCAGCGATGCAGGCGCTGACCCGGCAGACGGTCTGCCCGCCACGCTGGAGGCAGCCATACAGTTTTACGGTTTGCATCACTTCAAGCTCAAGCTCTCGGGCCAACTGGAAGCAGACATTGAGCGGCTGTCGCGCATCAGTGCTGTACTGGACACGCAAACCAGCGATTACCGCGTGACGCTGGACGGCAACGAAAGCTTTGCCGATGCGCAGGCACTGGGTGCGTTTTGGCAAGCACTGACTAAAGCACCGCAAACCGCCAGCCTGTTAAAACGCACCCTGCTGCTGGAGCAGCCCTTACCCAGGCGCATCGCGCTCGATGCATCGATTGCCAGCCTGGGTATCAGCGTGCCCGTGATACTGGATGAGTCTGATGATCACGATGATGTACTGGAGCGCGGGTTGGCACTCGGCTACCGGGGTATATCCAGCAAGGCCTGCAAAGGTATTTACCGGGCCATGCACAGCGCTTTCCGCGTTGCGCAAGACCCATCGCACCTGCTGTTGTCGGGTGAGGACCTGACCTGCCAGGCAGGCCTGGCGGTACAACAGGACACGCTGCTGGCAGCCAGCCTGGGCATCACCCACATTGAGCGCAATGGCCACCATTACGTTGACGGCTTTGGCGTTGCGCCCGACCAGGAAGCACAAGGCTTTGCCCAAACACACAACGGTTTTTACACCACAGCGCAAGGCCGCGCCCGGCTGGCCGTACAGGCAGGCCAGCTTGACTTGTCATCACTTCACACACCGGGCTTTGCCAGCGCGGTCATGCCGCTTTGGGACAGCCTGCAACCCATCACTTGAAACTTTTTAGAGAAAAACCATGACTACTAAAACCTTGGGCATCATCATGCACGGCGTCACCGGACGCATGGGCATGAACCAGCATTTGATCCGCTCCATCGTTGCCATTCGCAAGCAAGGTGGCGTCTCGCTGTCTGATGGCAGCAGGGTCATGCCTGACCCGATTCTGATTGGCCGCAATGCCGAGAAGATGGAAGCGCTGGCCAAGGCACACGGCATCACGCGCTGGGGTACCGACCTGGACGCTGCGCTGGCCAATAAAAGTGACACGGTTTTCTTTGATGCCGGCACCACGCAAATGCGCCCTACCCTGCTGGCCAAAGCGATTCGTGCTGGCAAGCATGTTTACTGTGAAAAGCCAATTGCCACCAACCTGAATGAAGCGGTTGAAATTGCGCGACTGGCTGAAGCGTCTGGTCTGAAGCACGGCGCTGTGCAAGACAAGCTCTTCTTGCCTGGCCTGCGCAAGCTCGACATGCTGCGCCGCGCAGGCTTTTTTGGCCAGATGCTCAGTGTGCGGCTGGAGTTTGGTTACTGGGTGTTTGAAGGTGACTTGCAGCCCATACAGCGCCCGAGCTGGAACTACCGCAAGGAAGACGGCGGCGGCATGATTCTGGACATGATGTGCCACTGGCGCTACGAGCTGGACAACCTGTTTGGCGAGGTCCAATCCGTGTCTTGCCTGGGCGCCACACACATCCCCAAGCGCTGGGACGAGGATGGCAAACCTTTTGAAGCGACTGCCGACGACGCAGCCTACGCCACGGTAGAACTCAAAGGCCACAACGGCGAACCCGTGATTGCACAAATCAACATGTCGTGGGCCACCCGCGTGCGGCGTGATGACCTGGTCACCTTTCATGTGGACGGTACGCACGGCTCTGCGGTGGCGGGCCTGTCAAGTTGCCGCGCCCAGTCGCGCGTGGCCACACCGCGCCCGGTGTGGAACCCGGACGAAAAGCAGACCATGAACTTTTATGACCAGTGGCAGGAGATCCCCGATTCGCAGGTGTATGACAACGGCTTCAAGATTCAGTGGGAGCATTTCATCCGGCATGTGGTTGAAGACGCGCCCTACCGCTGGACGCTGCCTGAAGGTGCCAAAGGCGTGCAACTGGTCGAGGCTGCGTTGGAGAGTTGGCGTGAACGGCGCTGGGTAGACGTGCAGCCTTTGAAAATTTAGCGCTATACATTTAGTAGCTGCTTGCGCCCGAATTTATTGGCTTAGAGCATGATTTATACCTCTAAAACTGCCAAAAACAGCGTTAAAACCATTGGAATTCTGGGTTTTGGCCTGGTTGGCCAAGCCTTGGCGGCGCGTTTGACGAGCGGCGGCTACCAGGTGCACGCTTGTGACCCTTCCAAGCCTGCGCAGGCCGCTGCACAAGCGTTAGACATACCCATAGTGGCCAATGCACAAGCGCTAGCAGCGCAATGCAATGTGATACTGATTGCCGTACTGGACGATGCCGCGCTACAGCAGTGTGCTGATGCGTTGACGCAAAGTTCCAGCCTGCCTGAGTTCGTCATCAGTTGTGTGACAGCCAGTGTTGAGGCAACGCAGTTCGCTGAAGCTCTACTGACCCGCCTACACATCGCTTTTGCCGACATGCCGCTCTTGGGTTCCAGCCAGCAGATTGCAGCAGGCCAGGCGCTGGGCTTGCTGGGTGCCAGCGAAACAGTTGCGCAGCAATGGGCCAGCTTGCTAGCCGTGCTGTGCCCCAACTACCGACACGTTGGCCCCTGCGGCTACGGTGCGCGTGCCAAGCTGGCATGCAACCTGGTGCTGGGCTTGAACCGTGCGGCACTGGCTGAAGGCCTGGTGCTGGCCACCACGCTTGGGCTGGACGGCACTGCTTTTCTTGACCTGTTGCGCGAGTCACCCGCCTACTCGCGCGCTGTAGACGTCGCCGGGCCACGCATGGTGGCACGTGACTTTGCACCGCGTTCACGTATCAGCCAGCACCGCAAAGACTTGGGTCTGATGCTGGACGAAGGCAACAAGAATGGCTTGAACCTGAGCCTGACCCAGGCACACGCCAAGCTGCTGGACCACGCCATCGCCCAAGGCCTGGGCGAGCTGGACAACGTCGCCATCATTGACGCCATGCAATCAAATACAACACCAAACTGACTTCACAAAACACATGCAACTCCAACTTCCCACGTCCCCCAACACGATTGAGCTGTACACCCTGACGGGTCAGGCTTTAACCGTGCCGCCAAGCGCACCCAGGTTCAACCGCATCGCTTATTCAGCAGCGCATGTTGTAGCTGACCCGCTGGCAGCCATCAACCCGACGCTTGACTGCGCCATCGACTGGGACGCCACCATGGCCTATCGCGTGCACCTGTGGTCGCTGGGCCTGGGTGTGGCCGAGGCCATGGATACTGCCCAGCGCGGCATGGGGCTGGACTGGCCCACATCGCTTGAACTGATAGGCCGCAGCCTGGACGCTGCCAAAGACATACCCGGTGCGTTGGTGGCATCGGGCTGCGGCACAGACCACTTGAATCTGGACGATGTGCGCACGGTTGACGACGTCATCAAAGGTTATGAAACGCAAATGGCAGCGATTGAAAAGCTGGGCGGCAAACTGATCGTGATGGCCAGCCGGGCGCTGGCTCGCGTGGCCACATCACCTGCTGACTACGAAAAGGTTTACAGCCGGGTGCTCAGCCAGGCGAAGCAACCGGTTGTGCTGCACTGGCTGGGCGATATGTTTGACCCGGCCCTCAAAGGTTACTGGGGCAGTGATGATGTTGATGCCGCCATGAACACAGCGTTGGCTGTCATTAACGCACACCCTGACAAGGTCGATGGCATCAAAATATCACTGCTCGACAAAGACAAGGAAATCGCCATGCGCAGGCGGCTCCCCACAGGCGTACGCATGTACACGGGCGACGACTTCAACTACGCCGAACTGATCGCTGGCGACAGTTTTAACGCCAACCCCATGCACAGCCAAAGCGATGCGTTACTGGGTATTTTTGACGCGATAGCGCCCGCAGCCAGCGCTGCACTGGGGGCATTGGCGCAAGGCAATCTGCACACATTCCACGCCATCCTGGGCCCCACCGTACCGCTGTCGCGTCACATCTTTGCAGCGCCCACCCGTTTTTACAAAACGGGGGTGGTGTTTATGGCCTGGCTCAATGGCCACCAAAGCCACTTCAACATGGTGGGCGGCCAGCAAAACACGCGCAGCCTGCTGCACCTGGCAGAACTCTTCAGGCTGGCCGATGCAGCCCATGTGTTGACTCAGCCAGAGCTGGCTGTACACCGCATGAGAAATTTACTTGCCATGCACGGCATTGAATAAAACCAACGGAGACAAACCATGATCCATCACCTGCTAAAAATCACCTTGCTGGCTTTGAGCTTCAGCGCCCTGACAGCCGTTGCACAGCCCTACCCGAATCGCGCAGTCAAAGTCATCATCCCCTTCCCGCCTGGCGGCACACTGGACACTGTGGGCCGCATGCTGGCGCAAAAACTCAGTGAGCAGATGGGCCAGCCCTTTGTGGTGGAAAACCGTGCAGGCGGCAACGGCACGATAGGTGCTGATGCCGTCGCCAAAGCAACGGCTGACGGCTACACCCTGCTGTTCAATGCCTCAACTTTTGTCACCGCGCCGATGACGATGAAGTCTGTGCCGTACGGCGTGGTCAAAGACTTTGCGCCGATTGCGCTGGTTGCCAAAGCGCCGCTATCGGTAGCCATTAATAAAAATTTGCCCATCACCGATGTCAGGTCGCTGCTGGCCTACGCCAAGGCCAACCCCGGCAAGATGAGTTTTGCCGTCGGCTCGATTGGCTCGGCGGGCCACTTGTCAACTGAGCTGCTCAAACGCGCAGGCGGCATTAACTACCTGGTGGTGCCATACAAGGGCACAGCCCCGGCTTTTCAGGACCTGATCGGTGGGCAGATTGATGGTTTTATAGACCCGATTCTGGGTTCATTGCAGTACCACAAGTCTGGCCTGCTGCGGGTCGTGGCCGTCACGTCCAGCACGCGCGCACCCAATCTGCCCGACGTGCCTACCGTGGCCGAGACCATTCCAGGCTATGAATTTTTTAGCTGGTACGGCCTGTGGGGTCCAGCCAAACTGCCGCCAGAGGTGGTTGCGCAGCTCAATGCCGAAGTCAACAAGGCGCTTGCCAGTGACATGCAAGCCAAGCTGGTGCAACAGGGCCTGCTGCTGTCACCTGGCTCAACAGATGATTTTGTGAAGTTTCAAACCACTGACATGGCACGTTCACAAAAAATCATCACTGACGGCAACATCCGGCTTGAATAAGATGCCAGCGGGAATGAAACGAGCCATCGTCACAGGTAGCAGCTCAGGCATTGGCCTGGCCATTGCTGAAAATTTGCTGGCGGGCGGCTGGGCAGTGAGTGGCTTTGATATTGCCCCCGCACGCATTAGCCATGCAGCGTTTGATACGGTGCAAATTGATTTGTGTGATGAGGCGCGACTCGCTGCGGCCGTGCAGCCAATCAAAACTCATGCACTGGTCCATGCAGCAGGCATTCTGCGTGTGGGCAAGCTGGGCCAACTGCAGGCCAGCGATGCACAACTGATGTGGCAACTGCACGTGAGCGCCTTGAGCACCCTGGCCAACATCATCATGCCGCACATGGCCGCCGCAGGTTTTGGCCGCGTCGTCATCATTGGCAGCCGTGTGGCAGAAGGCATCGCCGGGCGCAGCCAGTACGCGGCCACCAAGGCAGCGCTTGTCAGCCTGGCGCGCAGTTGGGCGGCAGAGGTGGTGGCGTCAGGCGTCACTGTCAATGTTGTGTCCCCCGCCGCTACGCAAACCGCCATGCTGAATGACCCGGCACGGCAAACCACCAGCCCACGCACACCACCCATCGGCCGCATGATTGAGCCGCCAGAAATTGCAGCGCTGGTGGCGTATTTGCTGTCGCCTGTAGCAGCAGCGCTCACGGGGCAGAACATCAACATTTGCGGCGGTGCGTCGCTCGATTACTAGTACAACATCATGCGTGACTTTTCAAACGACCACCGCTGGCTGTCCATCAACACCGCTACCGTGCGCAAGCAGCGCGGTGTGGAGCAGCCACTGACCAGCATCATTGAAGATTGCGCCCGGCGCGGCATACGCGCCATATCGCCCTGGCGTGACCAGGTGGCCACTGCAGGCCTGGCCAACATTTCCAAACTTGTCAGATCGCATGGGCTGGCCTTGTCTGGCTACTGCCGGGGCGGCATGTTTACGGCAACAGATGATGCAGGCTTGAAGGCTGCGCATGCCGACAACCTGCGTGCAGTAGATGAAGCCTGCGAGCTGAACGCCGCTTGCCTGGTGCTGGTGGTGGGCGGCTTGCCGGGCGCACTGGCTGGCAAGGCGGCGCACAAAGACATTGCGCTGTCGCGCAGCCAGGTCACTGACGGCATTGCTGCATTGCTGGACTACGCCAGGGCCAACAACATGCCGCTGGCCATTGAGCCGCTGCACCCGATGTATGCGTTTGAAAGAGCCTGCATCAACACGATGGAACAAGCGCTTGACGTGTGCGATGCCGTGAATCCGTCACGCGACGGTGCGCTGGGCGTGGCAGTGGACGTGTACCACGTGGCCTGGGATCCAAAGCTTCAAGCGCAAATCAAACGCGCTGGCAAAAACCGCTTGCTGGCTTTTCATGTGTGCGACTGGCTCACACCAACAACCGATTTGCTGAACGACAGGGGCATGATGGGCGACGGCGTGATTGACATCCCGCAGATTCGCGGCTGGGTGGAGGCCGAGGGCTTTGCGGGCTACAGCGAGGTTGAGATTTTTTCAATCAACAACTGGTGGCAGCGTGACGGTGGTGAGGTGCTGGACACCTGTATTGCGCGGCATAAAGCCAACGTTTAAGCCGCCACCAGCGCCGTACGCCGTGCTTTTTGCACTCGAAAGGCGCTGACCACCATCACGCCTTGCAGCACCACCAGGCCCAGCAGCACACTGCGGTACTGGCCATGGTCCATCAGCACGCCAAACACCAACGGTGTGATAGCCTGGCCAATATCCAGCCCCGCGTACACCACGCCGTAAACGCGGCCTGAGGCGTTGTCTGGCGTAGAGCGCTTGACCAGCAGGTCGCGCGACGGCCCGGCCATACCCGTCGCAAAACCCATCACGCCAAACAGCACGGGCACCAGCCAGGCAGGGTAGTCGCCCAGTGCCAGCAGCAACGCAACGATGGCCGCGATGCCAAAGCCCATGCCCACAATACGTTCACAACGGTTTGCATCAGCCGCCAAAAAACCGCCCAGCACCATGCCGCTTGCACTGCCCAGCATGTAAATGGTCAGGCACATGGCCACCAGCGGCAAAGGCACATCATGCAACTGGCGCGCTGCCTCCGGCGCAAAGGTTTGAATCACACTGAGCACACCGGCGTACCAGAAGAAAAACGTGAAGCACATCCACACCGCCGGAATTTTCAAAAATGCCAGACTGTTGTCCTGTACCGCCGTGCTTTTACTGACGGGATCTACCGCGAGCACCAGCTTGTCGCGATTTATAAGTTGCACGGCCAACACCACAAAGGCCAATGTGCCAGCCGCCATCAATGCCGCCCGCCACGAGTAAGCCAGCGTCAACGGCACCAGCATGGCAGGTGCCAGCGCCCAGCCCAGACTGCCGGTAATGCCGTGCACGCTATATGCATGGCCAAGACGCGGCGCGCTGACTTTGCGGTTCAGCAGCGTGTAGTTCACCGGGTGAAACACGCCATTGCCAATGCCGCCCACCAGCGCCGCGCCCGCAAGCATCCAGTAACTGGTACTCAGTGCATAGCCAAAGGCGGCCACACCTATCAGGGCCAGGCCCGCAAACAAAACAGGTCGGGGACCCAAGCGGTCCACCACAAAACCCGAAGCCGCCTGCACCGCACAAGACACGACAAAAAACACCGTCATTAAAAACCCCAACTCTGCATAGCTGACGTTGAACTCGGTTTTCAACCACGGGAACAGAGGCGCTAGAAGCAGCTGGCTGAAATGGCTGATCAAATGCGCCATGCCCACCAGGCCAATCACGCTGGCATCTTGCTTGAGGGGCACGGTGGTCGCCGGGAAATTCAGGGTGCTTGTGTTGTCCATGGCGCTATCGTAGTATTGACCCGATATGTTGAAATGCGACAAAAAGCCAATATTCAGCGAATTTCAGACAAAACAAAAAATCTCAAACATCCTATGCCCAATACTCACGTGCTCAAGCCAACCCCGCTAGGCGACGTTGACAGCTACATCCCCAGCAAGCAGCGCCCGGTACGCGTACGTGCTCGAACCATGCCCGCCGACACCCACTTTGAGCCGCACGACCATCCTTGGGCGCAACTGGCGTACTGCGCCACCGGAATCATGCAGGTCACGGCAGCGCAGGCCAGCCAAAGCATGGTCACCTACATCGTGCCGCCGTCTAGGGCCGTGTGGATAGCACCCGGTGCGCAGCACCACATCACCGTACTGGAGGCGGCAGAGTTTCGTACCTTGTACATCCACAAAAGCCGAACGCCCAAGGGCTGGACGGGTTGCCGTGTGATCGTTGTGTCTGCGTTACTGCGCGAGGCAGTTCACTCTTTAGATATGCAGATTCACACCGCTCGCGAACAGTGGTTAAGCAACCTGACACTGGACGAAATAATCAATGCCAATACACAGGCCCTGGGCGTGCCACTACCGCATCCGCAAACCGGCGACAAGCGCCTGCGCGCCCTTTGCGAAGCGGTGATGCGCGCGCCCAGCGGGCGGGCCACACTGGCCGAATGGGCACTGGATGTAGGTGCCAGCGAACGCACAGCCGCACGACTGTTCAGGGAAGAGCTGGGCCTGAGCTACCAGCAATGGCGTCAGCAAGCCATACTTGCCCACGCCCTGCCGCTGCTCACGCGCGGCCAGTCCATCAGCGCGGTAGCAGCCGCCACTGGTTACGCGAGCGGCAGCGCGTTTTCAGCGATGTTCAAAGCGGCGATGGGGCAGTCGCCCAGTTATTTTCAGAATAAAAATCGGCTGTAGGCTAACCTGGATTCAATCACGAGTTCCGAATTTAACAAATTCGGAAGGTGGATCGAATTGGTTAGTCGCTATATATTAAATAGCTGTTTGCACCCGAATCCATTGGGCTGACGCCTATCAACGCCCTGCCCGCTTGCGCTCGCTCTCGGTCAGATGCCGCTTGCGCAGGCGCACTGACTTGGGCGTGATCTCAACCAGTTCGTCTTCTTCAATGAACTCCACACCGTACTCAAGCGTCAGCTCAATCGGTGGGGTGATTTTGATGGCGTCTTCTTTGCCGGACACGCGGAAGTTGGTGAGCTGCTTGGTGCGGGTGGCATTCACCACCAAATCGTTGTCACGGCTGTGAATGCCGACGATCATGCCTTCGTACACCGGGTCATTCGCCTTGACGAACATGCGGCCGCGGTCGTCCAGCTTGCCCAGGGCGTAGGTGAAAATTTCGCCTGCGTCCATCGAGATCAACACCCCGTTTTTGCGGCCACCGATCTCGCCTTTGTGCGCTTCGTAGCTGTCAAAAATATTGCTGATGAGGCCTGAGCCGCGGGTCAGGTTCAAAAACTCGTTGGTAAAGCCAATCAGGCCACGGGCGGGGATGCGGTACTCAAGCCGCACACGGCCACGGCCGTCTGACTCCATGTTCACCAAATCGCCCTTGCGCTCGCCCAGGGCTTGCATCACGCCACCCTGGTGCTGCTCTTCAATATCGGCGGTCACCAGCTCAATCGGCTCGTGCTTTTCGCCATTGACTTCTTTCATCACCACGCGCGGCTTGGATACAGCCATTTCAAAGCCTTCGCGGCGCATGTTTTCCAGCAGGATGGTCAGGTGCAATTCGCCCCGGCCCATGACCTCAAAAATGCCTTCTTCACCGGTCTCGCTGACGCGCAGGGCGACGTTGTGCTGCAGTTCTTTTTGCAGGCGGTCCCAAATCTGACGGCTGGTGACGTACTTGCCTTCACGGCCTGCCAGCGGACTGGTGTTCACGCAAAAGTTCATCGTCAACGTCGGCTCATCGACCTTCAACATCGGCAGCGGCATCGGGGTCATGGGGTCGGTAATCGTCACGCCAATGCCGATATCGGTCAGGCCATTGATCAGCACGATTTCACCGGGACCTGCATCCGTGGCTTGCACGCGCTCCAGGCCCTGAAAAGTCAGCACCTGGTTGATTCGGCCTTTGACGGCCTTGCCGTCCGGGCCTTCCATCACGACCACATCCATCATCGGCCTGACGGTGCCCTGGCTGATACGGCCAACGCCGATACGGCCGACAAAGGTTGAAAAGTCGAGTGCGGAAATTTGCAATTGTAACGGCGCATCAGGGTCGCCCTCCTGATGCGGCACATGATCAAGAATGGTGTTTAACAGCGCCGACATGTCTGGGCCCCACTGCTCATTGGGTGGGCCTTCAACTAATGACGACCAGCCATTGATGCCCGAGGCGTACACCACCGGGAAATCAAGCTGCTCATCTGTCGCGCCCAGTTTGTCGAACAAATCGAAAGCGGCGTTCACGACGAAATCTGGACGTGCGCCGGGCTTGTCTACCTTGTTGACCACCAAAATAGGCTTGAGGCCCAAGGCCAATGCCTTTTTGGTCACGAAACGGGTTTGCGGCATGGGACCCTCTTGTGCGTCGATCAGCAGCACCACGCCGTCAACCATGCTCAGGGCACGCTCCACTTCACCGCCAAAGTCGGCGTGGCCGGGGGTGTCAACGATGTTGATGTGTGTGCCTTCCCAGGTCACGGCGCAGTTTTTGGCCAGAATCGTGATGCCGCGTTCTTTTTCAATCGCGTTGTTGTCCATCACAGTGTCAACAACTTTTTCATGCTCGGCAAAGGTGCCAGACTGGCGCAGCAGTTGGTCCACCATGGTGGTTTTGCCGTGGTCAACGTGGGCGATGATGGCGATATTGCGGATTTGCTTGTGGCTCATGGGTGGCTTTCTAAAACTAAAAACTGAAACTTCAAAAAACTCAGTGTTGGACGGCTTGCAAAATGTCCTGCACTTCAATCGGTGACAAAAGGCGCTGTGGAATCAACTCATCAGCGGTGATGTGGGCAGAGCCCAAAAATGCAATCGGGTTGGAGCCAAAAACCTGCACCAGCGGCGCGTCAGCGCCCCACTGGCCGGGGCTTCCCCGACGGCGCAGGCCGCTCAGGAATCGCCCTGCATTGTCGGCATCCAATGTGACAGATGGGTAACTGGCCACCAGCGACTGTGGCGGCAACAAGCGCGCATCGCGACTTGCTTCGCTAAGTGCTTCAAGGTCAGGCAAGCTGATGCACTGGTCGGCTGTGTAGCCACCGGTTTCAATGCGCCGCAGCGAGCCGAGGTGCGCGCCGCAACCCAGGGCCTCGCCGATGTCTTCACCCAGCGTACGGATGTAAGTACCCTTGCTGCAACGTACTATGATTTTAATAGCTGCTTGCGCCCGAATATCCTGGGCTACAGCCATATTTAACTGGTAAATGACGATATTTCTGGCTTCCCGCTCGACTTCTTCGCCCTTGCGTGCGTATTCGTACAGCGCCTTGCCGTCTTTTTTCAGCGCGGAATACATGGGCGGAATTTGAGCGATGGGGCCGGTGAACTGCGCGGTCAACTTTTCCAGCAGCTCGGGTGTGATCTCGGGCACGGGCCGGGTTTCGATCACATCACCTTCAGCATCGCCAGTCGTCGTTTTCAAACCCAGCAGCAACACCGCTTCATACGTCTTGTCGGCATCCAATTGAATTTGACTGAACTTGGTAGCTGCACCGAAACACAACGGCAACACGCCGGTAGCCAGCGGATCAAGCGTCCCTGTGTGGCCAGCCTTGTCGGCGCGCAGCAACCACTTGGCCTTTTGCAACGCCTGGTTGCTGGAAAGTCCAAGTGGTTTATCGAGCAGCAACACCCCATGCACAGGGCGCCTCTGCACCTTTGTGCGGAGTTGCGTCATGATCTAGTCCTCTTGGGCGCGAGAAGAAACGGCCTTGGCAATCAAGGCGTTCATGTCGGCCGCGCGTTCAGTCGTACGGTCAAAATGAAAGTGCAGAGTGGGCACGGTATGCGTCATCAGCCGCTTGAACAAGCCGTTGCGCAAAAAGCCTGCGGCTTGGTTTAGCGCTTCTTCACACTTGGCTGCATCGCCCATCAGCACGCTGAAGAACACCTTGGCATGCGCGTAATCAGCCGTCACTTCAACGGCCTGAATCGTCACCATCCCGACCCGGGGGTCTTTCAATTCGCGGGCGATCAGGTCCGTCAGATCACGCTGGATCTGATCGGCAACCCGAAAGCCGCGGTTGGGGGTGTTTGACTTTTTACGCATGAATCAAATGCAACTTAAGCCGCTTCCAGCGTCCTGGCCACTTCGCGGATCTCAAAGAACTCCAGCACATCACCGACTTCAATGTCGTTGTAGTTCTTGATGTTCAAACCGCACTCAAAGCTCTCTTTGACTTCTTTCGCATCGTCTTTGAAGCGCTTGAGCGAGTCCAGCTCGCCCGTGTAGATAACGACGTTCTGGCGCAGCAAACGCAGCCTGGCGGTGCGGCGCACCACACCAGCTGTGACCATACAACCGGCAATCGAACCGATTTTGGACACTTTGAAGATGTTGCGGATCTCGGCTGTACCGATGACTTCTTCCTTCTTGTCTGGCGTGAGCATGCCCGACATGGCGGAGCGCAGCTCGTCCACAGCGTCATAAATGATGTTGTAGTAGCGAATGTCGACACCGTTGTTTTCGGCCTGCTTGCGGGCCTGTGCATCAGCACGGGTGTTAAAGCCGATCAGCAGCGCTTTGGACGCAATGGCCAAATTGACGTCAGATTCAGAAATGCCGCCAACGCCTGAGTACACCAGTTGCACTTTGACCTCGTCGGTAGACAGCTTGAGCAGCGACTGAGCCAGCGCTTCTTGCGAGCCCTGTACGTCGGCCTTGATGATGATGGGGACCAGCTTGACCGCGCCTTGCGAAATATCGGCAAACATGTTCTCCAGCTTGGCAGCCTGCTGCTTGGCCAGCTTGGTGTTGCGGAACTTGCCCGCACGGTAAGTGGCAATTTCACGTGCACGGCGCTCGTCAAGCATGACGATGAAGTCATCGCCCGCCTGCGGCACTTCGGTCAAGCCTTGAATCTCCACCGGAATCGACGGGCCAGCGGTTTTAATGGTGTTGCCGTTTTCGTCCAGCATGGCGCGCACGCGACCGTAGGTAGAGCCTGCCAACACCACATCGCCAGCTTTCAGCGTGCCCGACTGAATCATAACGGTGGCCACAGAGCCGCGACCTTTGTCAAGGCGCGCTTCAATCACCAGGCCTTTGGCCAATGCGTTAACCGGGGCGCGCAGTTCCAGTATCTCGGCCTGCAACAACACCTGCTCAAGCAAGGAGTCGATGCCCTCACCGGTGTGTGCCGATACGCCAATAAAAGGCACGTCACCACCGAACTCTTCAGGAATCACTTCTTCAGTGACCAGTTCACCCTTGACGCGCTCGAGGTTGATGCCTGGCTTATCGATTTTGTTGATGGCCACCACGATAGGCACGCCCGCCGCTTTCGCGTGTTTGATGGCCTCTTTGGTTTGCGGCATCACGCCGTCATCGGCTGCCACGACCAGAATCACGATGTCAGTTGCCTGCGCACCACGGGCACGCATGGCGGTAAACGCTTCGTGACCCGGCGTGTCCAGAAACGACACCATGCCGCGCGGGGTTTCGACGTGGTACGCACCAATGTGCTGGGTAATGCCGCCTGCTTCGCCAGAGGCCACTTTGGCACGGCGAATGTAATCGAGCAGCGAGGTCTTGCCATGGTCAACGTGACCCATCACAGTCACCACAGGTGCACGCGGCAGCGATTCGGCCTGCTCGCCCTGTGCCTCGTCATCGGTAAAGGCTTCCGGGTCGTCCAGCGCCGCAGTGACGGCGGTATGGCCCATTTCCTCCACCACAATCATGGCGGTGTCCTGGTCCAGCGGCTGGTTGATGGTGACCATCTGGCCCAGCTTCATCAGGTGTTTGATGACCTCATTGGACTTGACGCTCATCTTGTGCGCCAGCTCACCCACGGTGATGGTTTCAGGCACATGAACTTCAAGCACCTTGAACTCGGTAGGCGCTACAAAGTTTGATTCGGGACGAGCATCGCGGTCATTGGTGCGGCGACCACGCGCCCCACCACGGAAATTGCCACGCCCAGGTGCGCTTGGTGCACCACGTGTTGGCAAGGCTTTCTTCTTGGCGGCATCGTCTTTCCAGGTAGAAGACAGGTTTTCAGACTTGACTTCTTTTTTACCTGCTGCACCTGCTGTTGCCGTTGTTCCGGGCGCAGCGACTCTGGTGGCCGCGCCAGGCGCACCCACAGGTTTGTGCAGTGTGCCTTTGATGACGGCTTTCGGGTCCACATGCGGTACCAGAACGCGCTTGGGCGCATTCATCATCGCGCGAATGCCTGCGGCTTCTGCTTCGGCCTTTTTGCGGCGATCTTGCAGCTCTATGGATTTGGCAGCGTCGGCCTGAAACTCTGCGGTGGCTTTGGCCTTGGCAGATGCTTGTGCGGCAGCCACCTCGGCTGCTTTGGCAGCTTGTTCGGCAGCGGCCTCATCAGAAATTTTGGGCGTGGCGGCTTCCAGCGCTGCAGCGGCTTCTTTTGCCTTCTTGCCTGTTGCTGGCTTGGCTTTTTCAAAAACCTCAGCGGCGCGTGCAACAGCTTGTGCAATTTTTTCGGCGTTCAGGCGCTCTTGCTCGGCATCCTTGGCATCCTGCTCTTCGCGCAGGCGGCGTTTTTCTGCCAGGTCGGCCTCCTGGCGGCGCAGCAACTCGGCGTGACGATTGGCCTCGTCTTCGCGGCGAGCCAGGTCGGCCTCATCAACGACTGGCATGTGCAGTGCAGCAACCGCTTCGGCGGACACGTCATCGACTGGCGCTTCCGAGCCATCTTCACGTTTGATAAAAGTACGTTTTTTGCGCACTTCAACCTGGATGGTGCGCGCCTTGCCCGTGGCATCAGCCTGCTTGATTTCACTTGTGGATTTTTTCACCAGCGTGATTTTTTTGCGCTCGGCAGACAACGTGCCGTGACTGGCCTGCAAAAAGCCCAGCAGTTTTTGCTTGTCGGCTTCTGACAGGTTGTCCCCGGCTTGCACCTTGACGACGCCGGCGCTGGTCAATTGCTCGATCAGTGTGGCGGTTGATTTGTTGAGTTCAGCTGCGAATTCAGCGACGGTGATGGTACTTGACATATTTGGTTTTCCTGACTGGCCTCCATGATCATTGCTCTTCAGTCGCCGCCGGCTTTTCAGCGGGAACAGCGACTTCAAGGGTTGCGTCTTCATTGGTAAACCAATGCGCGCGCGCAGTCATGATCAGGGCAGTGGCCTCGTCCGTAGACTGGCCGGTGATATCGGTGAGCTCGTCCGTGGCCAGATCGGCCAGGTCGTCGCGCGTGTTGATGCCAGCAGCAGTCAGCTTGGCAATCAGTTCAGGGTTTGTGCCCTCAACGTCACGCAGATTTTGTGAAACGCCTTCAGCATTTTCTTCTTTGGCGATTTCCATCGTCAGCAAGGCGTCTTTGGCGCGCGTGCGCAGCTCATTAACGGTGTCTTCGTCAAACGAATCGATGTCCAGCATTTCTTGCAACGGCACATAAGCCACTTCTTCAAGACTGGTAAAGCCCTCAGAGATCAAAATGTCGGCGATTTCTTCGTCCACATCGAGCTTTTCCATGAACAGCTTGCGGCTGGTATCGGTCTCAGACGCTTGTTTGACTGCCGATTCGTCGGCCGTCATGATGTTGATCTTCCATCCAGTCAGCTCGGCTGCCAGGCGCACGTTTTGGCCACCACGACCAATCGAAATCGCCAGGTTTTCCTCATCCACCACCACATCCATGGCGTGACGTTCTTCGTCCACCACAATGGACGACACGTTGGCGGGTGCCAGTGCCCCAATGACAAACTGCGCCGGGTCTTCGGACCAAAGCACGATGTCAACACGCTCGCCTGCCAGTTCGTTGGTCACGCCGTTCACGCGGGTGCCGCGCACACCAACGCAGGTACCGATCGGGTCAACGCGTTTGTCGTGCGACAGCACCGCAATTTTGGCGCGTGAGCCGGGGTCACGGGCGCAGGATTTGATTTCCAGCAGGCCTTGCTCAATTTCAGGGACTTCAGTGCGGAACAGCTCAATCATGTATTCAGGCGCTGAACGCGACAAAATAATCGGCGCACCGCGCAGGGTGTGGTCCACCTCCATGATGATGGCGCGAACGCGGTCACCCGAGCGCAGATTTTCTTTTGGGATCATGTCGCCGCGGCGCAAACGGCCTTCGACCCGGCCAGACTCGACGATGATGTCGCCCTTGTCCATGCGTTTGACGGTGCCCACAAAAATCTTGTCGCCACGGCTCATGAAGTCGTTTAGCAGCATTTCGCGTTCAGCGTCGCGGATTTTTTGCAGAATCACCTGCTTGGCGGCCATGGCGCCAATACGGCCAATCGGCATGCTTTCAATCGGCTTTTCGATGTAATCGCCTTCTTCTATGTCGGCAATTTCATCGCGTGCATCGGTCACCAGTTCTTCGGCTTCCGGGTTTTGCAAACCAGCCTCGTCGGGCACCACCAGCCAGCGGCGGAAGGTTTCGTAGTTGCCCGTATCGCGGTCAACCGCCACGCGAATATCAACTTCGCCGGGATAAATCTTTTTTGTGGCTTGCGCCAAGGCCAGCTCAACAGCACCGAAAACAACGTCGCGTTCGACGTTTTTCTCGCGCGAGATGGCATCCACCAACATCAACATTTCGCGATTCATTTCACAAGCCTTTCACTCAAAATTTCTAATTGGTTTAATTTATCCCGCTGCATGTCTGCAGCCAGATCTGTCATAGCGACGGGAGCAGTTTTCGATTTTCGTCCCTTGAAGTTCACCACAGGGGCAAGCCGCGCCTGGGCAATTTCGTCTAGCGTAAAACCCAATGCCTGCAAAGGCGGTGCAACTCTTTTCTTGCTGACTTTCTGGCCCGGCTTGACCTCAGGCTCATCGCTCCAGACGATTTGCCAGCCAAGCTCGCCAGAAGTCAGGTCAACACGCTCCAGCGTGCCGCGAAATTTTTTCTGGTTGGCCGATACGGTTGAACCCGCTGCCGCCACACCCACTGGCGCTTTCAGGGTGAGGTCAATCAACTCACCGGCAAAGCGCTCAAAATCTCTTTCAGTTTTCAACGGCCTGTCAATGCCCGGCGAGCTGACCTCTAGCCGGGAATACGAAGCCCCCTCAACTTCCAGCACAAACACCAGCTGACGCGTGACTTTTTCGCAGTCTTCCGCATTGATGAACTGCTCTGTGCCAGTGACAAACGGGAAATCAATCGTCACCCGCAGCAAACCGCCTTTGGTGCGCTCCACATCCACCAGGTCGTAGCCAAGCCCGGTGACGGTTTGCGCTATGGTGTCATTGGTGCTCAGTGCTGCCATTTAAATACTGAAAAGTGCCCGTAAATCGTTGAATCGTAAAAACAAACGCCCAAAAAAAATGGGCGGTGTGAACCCGCCCATTTGGTCGTGAAGATAGGATTATAGCGTGAAAATGCCGATCCTGGCAAACGTTGTAACTACACAGTTTGCGGGAATGGCAAGGTGCGCAAACGCTTGCCAGTGAGCTTGGCAACAGCATTGGCCACTGCAGGAGCGATAGGCGGCAAGCCAACTTCGCCAATGCCGCCCGGATCGTTGTCCGTCGGCATGACTTTGACATTGACCACAGGGGCTTGAGGAGCGCGAAGCAAATAGTAGGCACCCAGGTTGTTCTGCTGAGGCTCACCCCCTTTGTAGGTCAGCTTTTCGCCCATCGCAGCTGACAAGCCAAAAATGGCACTGCCCTCAATCTGCGTTTGAATGTTGCGCGGCGTGAGCGCATGGCCACAGTCCACCGCAGCCCAGATGTTGTGCACCACCGGCTTGCCCTGGCTCATGGACACCTCAACAACCATGGCTATAAAGGTGTTCCAGGTGTCAGAAAAAGCCAGGCCCAGTGCCCGCCCAGCTGGACGCGCGCGCGTCCAGTCGGCCATTTGCGCGGCTTCACGCAAAACGGCTTGGGCGCGCGGGGACTTTTGCAGCAAGTCCATGCGCATTTTCAAAGGGTCTTGCTGGGTGGCCACTGCCACCTCGTCGATCATGGTTTCCATCGCGTACTTGGTGTAACCAGGGCCCACGCCGCGCCAGAAGCTGCAGGCCACACCTTTGTCTTCAATGCACTGCTGCACCAGGTGGCCCGACACCTCGTAAATGCTTTCTGTGCCTTCCATCACCGGGGCGTCCTTGTTGCCACTCGCTTTGTAAGGGCCAGGCAACACCCGTGCGTAAATGCCTTCAGACGTGACGCGATGCTGCAGGCCGATCAGTTTGCCTTTGGCATCAACAGCCGCTATCACGTGCTGTGCAGTCAGCGGGCGTGGTTTGGCGCGCTGCATGTCGTCTTCACGCGTCCAGATCAATTGCACGGGTACGCCCGGCACGGCTTTGGCAATCAGGGCTGCGTCTACCGCAAATTCGGGCTCAAAACGGCGGCCATAACCACCCCCCAGCAAGGTGATGTTGACTTTGATGTTTTCAGGCTTGAAGCCCCCCGCGCCAGCAACTGCCCCCACCACAAACCCGACGGATTGTGAAGGTGTCCACAGCTCGATCATGTCGCCATCAACTTTGGCCGTGCAGTTCATCGGCTCCATGGTGAAGTGGTAGGCGTGCTCGGTGGTGTAAGTTGCTTTGAAAGTACGCGCACCGCCTGCAATTTCTTTGGCCGCATCGCCGTGGCTGTGAAACGTCACGCCAGCATCGCCCAGGTTTTCGGCCCGCGCGGTGAACTCTTTCATGATCACGTCAGAATCATAAGAACGTGCTCTGGACGTTTTGGTCCAGTCCACCTTGAGCAAATCTCGCGCTTTTTTAGCGGTAAAAAACGAATCTGCAATCACCGCTACGCCGCCAGGCAAGGGCACGATGGCTTTGACACCCGGCACAGCTTTGGCGGCGGTGTCGTCAATCTTTTCAGGCTTGTCACCTTGTACTGGCGTAGCCAGCACGCTGGCGTACAGCAAGCCCGGCAGTCGCGTGTCAATGCCGTATTTGGCCGCGCCATTGGTTTTGTTGGCCAAGTCAACACGTGGTACGTCCTGGCCCACCAATTTGAAGGCCGACATGGGTTTGAGCATGGCTTTGTCGACTTTGGGCAGTTCCGCCGGGGCTTGCGCCACCTTGGCCACGTCGCCATAGCTCATGCGGCGGTTGCTGGCACGGTGCGTCAAGATGCTTTTTTCAGCGGTGATCTGGTCTGACGGTACGCCCCATATTTTGGCTGCAGCGTCCACCATCACCAGCTTGGCTTGCAGGCCCGCCAGGCGCAGCGGCTGGTAGTAGCCTTGCACGGTGCGCGACGCACCGGTGTTCATGGCGCCGCCGAATTTGGGGTTGCCAAAGCGTTTGGCATCAGGTGGTGCCTGCACCACTTTGACGGTTGCCCAGTCGAGTTCCATGTTTTCGGCAATCACCAGCGGCAGCGCCGTCATGGTGCCCTGCCCCATTTCAGCGGCTGCCGAGTAAATGGTGGCGGTGTTGTCAGGTGCAATGCTGACCCAGGCAACGGGGGAAAACGAGGTGTTTTGTGCAGCAACAAGCTGCGGCGTGAGTGCGCCAAAGCTGATACCCAGGGCGCTGGCGCCCGTACCAGCAACAAAACTGCGGCGTGAAATTTGAAGTGTCGTCATGATGTGTGTGCCTTTCATGCCAGGGTTTTTTGTGCACGCACCACAGCGGCAGCAATCTGGTTGTAGGTGCCGCAGCGGCAGACGTTGCCGCTCATGCGCTCCAGCGCCTGCTCGCGGCTCAAAGGCGCTTTGGCTTCTTTCAGAACACCTGCAGCAGCCATGATCTGGCCAGACTGGCAATAACCGCACTGAGGGGCTTGCTCAATCACCCAGGCGGCTTGCAGAGCCTTGCCTTCTTTGGTCGCGCCAATGGCTTCAATGGTGGTAACCTGCGCACCCGCAGCCGCAGCAACGGGCAACACACAAGACCGCGTAGGCGAGCCGTTCAAATGCACCGTACAAGCGCCGCACTGGGCAATACCGCAACCAAACTTGGTGCCGGTCAGGTTGAAGTCTTCACGCAAGACCCAGAGCAGGGGTTTGTCTGTGGGCGCATTGGTGGTCACGGCCTTGCCGTTGAGCGTGAAAGCAATCATGTTGTCTCCTGTTTCGTTTTTGAATAACCGGGTTCCGATAGCATGCTACGTGAATCAGCGCTTGCGCAAAAGGCTGCTTACCCATACACGACTGAAATACCTTGGCGTTATCACGATTAACAGCTATGCCGACTTTATATAACAAGCCACGCAGCAGCTTTTCAGTCTTGCGCCGCCACCAGCGTGCGCGTGTACGGGTGCTCGGGTGAATCCATGATCTGCGCCAACGGCCCGGCTTCCAGCACGATGCCATCCTTGAGAACCATCACCTGATGTGCCATGGCGCGAATCACGTCCACATCGTGGGTGATCAGAAGATAGCTCAAGCCCCGCTCCCGTTGCAGACGCTGCAGCAGTTGCAACATCTGCTTTTGAATCGTCACGTCCAACGCGCTGGTCGGCTCGTCCAGTACCAGCAATTGCGGCTCGACCATCAGCGCCCGGGCAATGGCAATGCGCTGGCGCTGGCCGCCTGAAAACTCATGCGGGTAGCGCTGGAGCAAGCCGGGAAACTGCACCTCGGTCATGCCGACTTCCAGCAGCGCCTGCAAAACGCGTTGCTGCATCTCTGGGGCTTTGACGTCTGGTTGATGCACCGCAAGGCCCTCACCCACAATGTTTTCAATCGTCATGCGTGGCGACAGCGACGAGAACGGGTCCTGAAACACCACCTGCACCGCTTTGCGAATGGCCTTGTTGTTGGCGGCGTTTTTGCTCCAGGTCATGCCCGCCATAGTCAAGTCGCCTTTGGATGGGTGCAAACCCAGCGCGGCCAGCGCCAGGCTGGACTTGCCCGAGCCTGACTCGCCAATCACGCCCAGCGTTTGCCCCGCCGGAATGACAAAACTCGCGCCTTGCACCGCTACAAACTCGCCCGTTTTAAACCAGCCTTTAAAGCCCGGCAAGCCGACCGGGTAGCTGACGCGCAGATTGCTGGCTTGCATCACCGACGGCAAGGCTGCATCGGGCACTGCTTCCTGCACATCCCGCGTTGGCTTGCTGTCCATCAGCTTTTGGGTGTAAGCGTGCTGCGGCCTGGCAAACACTTCGCTCACAGCACCCTGCTCCACCATCACGCCGTTTTCCATCACGGCAATGCGGTCTGCAAAGCGGCGCACCAGATTCAAATCGTGGGTGATCATCAACACGGCCATGCCGTTTTTGCGTTGCAGCTCGCCCAATAAGTCCAGAATTTGTGTGCGCACCGTCACGTCAAGCGCAGTGGTGGGCTCGTCAGCCAACAGCAGCTTGGGCTGGCAGGCCAATGCCATCGCAATCATGGCGCGCTGGCGCTGCCCGCCTGACAGCTGGTGCGGAAAGCATTTGGCGCGGCGCTCAGGTTCTGTAATACCGGTATCTGCTAACAATTTGATAGCTGCTTGCGCCCGTATTGATTGGGCCAGGCCTTGTTTTAATGCCAAAATCTCTTCAATCTGATTGCCCACAGTGAACAGCGGGTTCAGTGCCGTCATCGGCTCCTGAAAAATCATGGCAATGTCTTGCCCACGAATGCCGCGCAGCAGGCGCTCGGGCATGCTGAGCAGTTCAACTTCGCCTTTGGGTGACTGGAAAACCGCGCTGCCGCTTACTTCAGCGTTTTGCACGAGCCTTAAAAGACTGAGTGCTGTGATGGTTTTGCCGGAGCCGGATTCGCCCACAAGTGCCAGCTTTTCCCCAGGTGCGATAGAAAAGTCGATGCCGTGGACAACCTCTTTGCCTGCGAACGAAATGCGCAGGTTTTTGACGTCAAGCAGAGACTTGCTCATGTGTCGGCTTTCCGAGGATCCAGCGCATCGCGCAGCGCGTCACCCATAAACGTCAGCAGTAGCAGCGTGATGACCAGCACAGCAAAAGTTGACAGTGAAATCCACCACGCATCAATATTCGCCTTGCCCTGGCTCAGTAACTCGCCCAGCGACGGTGTACCCGGCGGCACACCCAGGCCCAGAAAGTCGAGCGAGGTCAACGCCAGAATCGCGGCGCTCATGCGAAACGGCAAAAACGTGACCACCGGTGTCATGCTGTTGGGCAGAATGTGTCGCCACATGATCTGCAGATTGCTCACGCCCAGCGCCCGTGCGGCACGAACGTAGTCGAGCTGGCGGTTGCGCAAAAATTCGGCGCGCACGTAGTCAGACAAGCCCATCCAGCCGAACAGACTGAGCAAAAACAGCAACAGCGCCACGCTGGGGGCAAACACGGCGCTGAAAATAATCAGCAAATAAAGCTCGGGCATGGAACCCCAAATTTCAATAAACCGCTGTGCCACCAGGTCGGTTTTGCCGCCTGCATAGCCTTGAATTGCCCCGGTGATCACGCCAATCACCACACCAATCAAGGTCAGCGCCAGCCCAAACAGCACACTCAAGCGAAAGCCATAAATCAGCTGCGCCAGCAAGTCACGGCCACGGTCGTCAGTGCCCAGGAGATTTTGCGTTGACGGTGCAGAGGGGTTGGGCGATTTGGCAAAGTAGTTGATCGTTTTTGGGCCGTAGGGGTTGGGTGGGTAAATGGCCCAATTGGGTGCGGTCGTAAGCTTGTCTTTGATGAACGGGTCGAGGTAATCAGCAGGCGTTGCAAAGTCTCCATCGAAGGTTTTTTCAGAATAGTCTTTGGCGATGGGAAAGTACAAATTGCCTTGGTAGCTGACGACAAGTGGTTTGTCGTTCGACAGCACATCAGCCAGCAAGCTGAGCACCACCAACGTTGAAAATATAACCAGACTCCAGAAGCCGAGCCTGCTCTTTTTGAAACGCAGCCAGGCGCGCTTGGAAGGGGAAAGTGAAACAGCGGTCATCAGTCGAATTTCACGCGTGGATCAACCAAAACGTAGCAGAGATCACTGATGAGTTTGGTCACCAAACCAATCAGCGTGAATAAATACAGCGTGCCCAGCACCACCGGGTAGTCGCGCCGGATCACGCTTTCATAACTGAGCAGCCCAAGCCCATCGAGTGAAAACAGTGTTTCAATCAGCAACGACCCCGTAAAAAACGCACCGATAAAAGCCGCAGGGAAACCCGTGATGATGGGAATCAGCGCATTGCGAAACACATGCTTGTACAGCACCTGCCGCTCGCTCAAGCCTTTGGCGCGTGCCGTCAGCACATACTGTTTGCGTATTTCTTCGAGAAACGAGTTTTTCGTCAGCACTGCCGTCACGGCAAAGCTGCCCAGCACCATCGCAATGATGGGCAGCGTGATGTGCCACAGGTAGTCCACAATTTTTGCGCCCCAGCTCAGCGTTTCCCAGTTGCTTGACGTCAACCCGCGCAGTGGAAACCACTGCAACTGCCCGCCAAACACCACCAGCAAGGCCACGCCCAATACAAATCCCGGAATGGCATAACCCACCAGCACAATCAGGCTGGTGATGAAGTCAAAGCGCGACCCTGCCCGCACCGCCTTGGCCACGCCAAGCGGCACAGCAATCAGGTAGCTGATGAAAAACGTCCAGAGTCCGAGGCTGATGGACACGGGCAACTTTTCTTTGACGAGTTCCCACACATCCTTGTTTTGGTAAAAGCTCTTGCCCAAATCAAAGCGCGCAAACTGCCCGAGCATTTGCCAGAAGCGCTCGTGCACCGGCTTGTCAAAGCCATACAGCACCTTGATTTCT
Source organism: Polaromonas sp. (assembly GCA_031417995.1). GTDB lineage: Bacteria > Pseudomonadota > Gammaproteobacteria > Burkholderiales > Burkholderiaceae_C > Polaromonas. The sequence continues at coordinate 31,579 of JANOWR010000079.1, forward strand.
TCAATGCGTTTGGCATCTACCCCCTGCCTGCCCCGGTAACCGGCGCCTGTTGCGGCGGCGCTTTCACCACCCGAGTCACGGCCCTGCAACTGCGCCACCATTTGCTCGACTGGCCCGCCGGGCACAAACTGCACCATGGCAAAAGTCAGCAACAACACCCCGAACAGGGTCGGAATCATGAGCAACAGGCGTTTGAGGATGTAGCTGGCCATTATTTATTCCTCGGCGAAGCCCACCAGGTAGACATGGCCCAATTGCCAGCGTCATAGTAAGGCGGAATCACCGGGGGCAGCACAAACTGCCCAGGCCTGTAGCCAATCAAAAACGCATCGCCGTAATACTGCGGCACCGAGTAATGACCATGCGTCAGTAACCGGTCAAGTGCGCGCGTGGCGGCAGAAAGATCAGGCCGTGTGGTCGCTGTCACTATTTTTTGCAGCAGCGCGTCAACGGCCGGATCTGCAATACCCCAGACGTTGGACGAGCCCGGCGTTTTGGCAGCTTCAGAGCCAAAGCGTTCAATCAACTCGCCGCCGGGCGCGGTGCTGCCAGGCAAGCGCATCGTGGTCACTTCAAAGTCAAACGCATCCATTTTTTGTTTGCTGAGTGAAAAGTCCACCACCCGGTATTGCAAGGTGATGCCCAGCTTTTCAAGTGACTTTTGAAACGGCCCCACCACACGAATCAGCGAGGGCTGGTCGTTTAAAAACTCCATGGTGAAAGCCTCGCCCTTGGCGTTGCGCAGCGCGCCGTCCTTGTATTCCCAGCCTGCCTCTTTCAAAAGCGCCTGGGCTTTGCGCAGGTTGTCGCGCAGGCTAGCGGGTGGCGCAGTACTGGCACCTACCGGCACCGGGCCAAAAATCTCTGGCTTCAGCTTGTCGCGCAATGGCTCAAGCAGCGCCATCTCGTCTGGCTTGGGCATGCCTTCAGCATGAAATTCGCTGTTCGGAAAGTAGCCATTCACGCGTTTATAAATGCCGTAAAAAAGCTGGCGATTCATCCATTCAAAGTCCAGCGCCAGGCCAATCGCCTGCCTGACGCGCACGTCCTGAAACTTTGGCTTGCGCAGGTTAAACACATAGCCCTGAAAGTCGCCGGGGTTGCGGTTTTCAAACGCGCGTTTGACGAGTTCACCCGAGGTGAACTGCTTGCCGGTATATTGCCGCGCCCAGTTGCGCGAGATGAATTCGCGCATGAAGTCATATTCACCCGCCTTCAGCCCTTCAAAACGCGAGGTTTCGTCGAGGTAAATCTTGAAGGTGATGCGGTCAAAATTGAATTGCCCTTTACGGGTAGGCAAGTCAGCTGCCCAGTAATTCGCATCACGCACATAAGTGATGTCACGGCCCATCTTGTTATTCGGCAACTTGTACGGGCCCGAGCCAATCGGAATGTCGGCCACGATTTTGTCGAATGGTTTGCCACCACCCCACTTGCTGCTAAACACCGGCATGCCGCCCACCACCAGCGGCAGTTCCGGGTTGGGCGTGGCAAAGTCAAAGCGCACCAGCCGTTCGCTGACCACGACCACGCCTTTGACTTCCGCATAAATGGTGCGGAATTGCGGCGCGGCCAGCTTGCTGACGAGTTGCGTGTACGAATGCAGCACGTCAGCGGCCAGCACGGGTGATCCGTCATGAAACCGTGCTTTCGGGTGCAACTTGAATGTGGCGGATAACTTGTCTGGCGCGACTTCAACATCCTCAGCAAGCAAGCCATACGACGTGGTGGGCTCTTCAGAATTGCCCACCAGCAGGCTTTCCACCATCAGCGTGCTGATGCCGTACGGCGCCGTGCCGCGCAAGGTGAATGGGTTGAACTTGTCAAAGTTGGTGGGGCGCGTGGGCGGCACCATGCGTATCTCGCCGCCCTTGGGCGCGGCCGGGTTGACGTAACTGAAATGCGTGAAGCCGGGCGCGTATTTGATGTCGCCAAACTGCGCGTAAGCGTGCGCCGCCCAGGTGCTAGCAGACCCCATGAGGGAAGCCATCAATAGTAAAAAACCGAGCACAGTGCGCATGTCACAATTCTGCAAGATTTTTCACAAGGAATACGTCATGGGTTTTTTAACTGGCAAAAAATTATTGATTACCGGCGTTTTGAGCAACCGCTCGATCGCCTACGGCATCGCCAAGGCCTGCAAAGCCCAGGGGGCGGAGCTGGCTTTTGCCTATGTGGGCGAGCGCTTCAAAGCGCGCATCACCGAATTTGCGGCAGACTTTGACTCAACCCTGATCTTTGACTGCGACGTAGGCAGTGACGAGCAGATCACCCAGCTTTTCACCGACCTCGCCAAAGTCTGGCCCACCTTTGATGGCTTTGTGCACAGCATCGGCTTCGCGCCCAAAGAATCGATTTCGGGCGACTTTCTTGAAGGCCTGTCTCGTGAAGGCTTTAAAATCGCGCACGATATCAGCGCCTACAGCTTCCCGGCGATGGCCAAGGCTGCCCTGCCCTACCTGAACGACAAATCAGCCCTGCTCACCCTCACCTACCTGGGTGCGCTGCGCGTGCTGCCCAACTACAACACCATGGGCCTGGCCAAAGCAAGTCTTGAGGCATCGGTGCGTTACACCGCCGAATCGCTCGGCCCGAAAGGCATCCGCGTCAACGGCATCAGCGCCGGGCCGATCAAAACCCTGGCAGCCAGCGGCATTGCAGGCTTCAGCAAAATATTGGGCGCAGTCGCAGCCGCAGCGCCAATGCGCCGCAACGTGACGATTGAAGAAGTCGGCAACGTGGCGGCGTTTTTACTCAGTGACCTGGCCAGTGGCGTGACGGCTGAGATCACCTACGTGGACGGCGGCTTTAGCCAGGTGGTGGGCGGGATTGCTGAACCAGTCGGCGCCGCATAATTAACCAAAAGGCTGAAAATGCGCTTAAAAACGTCATTTTTACCCATTAAATCAGGCTCCAGCCCAATAGATTCGGGTGCAAGCAGCTACTTAAAACATAGCATTGCAGTTTTGCTGATGGTAGCGTTTGGTCACGTCGCTATGCCCGTGGCGTTCGCGGCTGACGTTAAACCGCCGCTGATGCTGGCCAATGTGTACCACCCCGGCGTGCAGTTGGCTGACTACTGGGTCAGTGAAAAGTACGACGGCGTGCGCGGCTACTGGGATGGGCAAAAGCTGATGACCCGGGGCGGCCAGGCCATCAATGTACCCGCCTGGTTTACTGCCAACTGGCCTGCCACGCCGATGGACGGCGAGCTGTGGGCGGGGCGTGGGCAGTTTCAAAAAGCGGTGTCTACCGTGCGCCAGCAAACGTCTGATGACGCGGCCTGGCGCAGCATCAAGTTCATGGTGTTTGACTTGCCAGCCGAGCCAGGCCCGTTTACCGATCGACTTTCAACGCTGAACAACGTTCTTGGCAAACTGGCTGTGCCGTGGGTGCAAGCCGTGGCGCAAAGCAAAGTTGCCAGTCACGCCGCGCTGCAAATCCAGCTCAAACAAATCACCAAGGCTGGCGCTGAAGGGCTGATGCTGCATCGGGGCAGCTCGCTGTACAAAGGCGCGCGCAATGACGATTTGCTGAAAGTTAAAACCCACGACGATGCGGAAGCCAAAGTGATCGGGCATGTCCCAGGCAAAGGCAAATACGCAGGTCAGTTGGGTGCGCTGCTGGTTGAAATGCCAAGCGTTGATGGTCAATCGGCCAAGCGCTTCAAGCTGGGCACTGGTTTGAGCGATGCCCAGCGGCAAAACCCGCCAGCCATTGGCAGCCAAGTCACGTACCGCTACCGGGGCCTGACGGACAGCGGCATTCCGCGTTTTGCCAGTTTTATGCGGCTGCGTCAAGACTGATCGCCAGTTCATTTGCTATGTATTCAGGAGCTTTTGCGCCCGAATTCATTGGGCTACAGCTCATTTAGATAGGTAAAAACATATGATTTCTGTCCCAAAAGCCTTCTCCAGCAGCTACGCTCAGGCTCGAATCAAGTTTTTAGAAGCGGCGGCCACCGCAGGCTTGACTGTTCAGTCACACGCACACCCTTCCAAGGGCCGTGACGGGGAAGATTTGGCGATGGACGTGGCGCGTGACGGCCCCATGGATGCACAAAACCTGCTGATTATCAGCAGCGCCTGCCATGGCGTGGAAGGCTATTGCGGTAGCGGCGTGCAAGTACATGCGCTGCACGATGCTGAATGGCTAGAAAAGGCCAGAGCCTCCGGCACAGCAGTGCTTTATATCCATGCGCTTAACCCGTACGGCTTTTCACACATTCGCCGTACCACGCATGAAAACGTGGACTTGAACCGCAATTTTCAGGACTTCAACAAGCCGCTGCCCGACAACGCTGCCTACCGCGCGTTGCACCCGCTCATCCTGCCAGAAGCCTGGCCACCGAACGCCGATAACCAGGCCGCGATCGCCGATTTCATCGCGAGCAAAGGTCACCTGGCCTACCAGTCGGCCATTACCCAGGGCCAGCACGAGTTTGCCGACGGTCTGTTTTACGGTGGCAGCAGCCCAACCTGGAGCAACCAGACCGTGCGCGGCGTGCTGCGCCAGCACACCGTTTCAAGCAAGTACATCGGCTGGATTGACCTGCACACCGGCTTGGGCGTCAGCGGCCATGGCGAACGGATCTGGGCGGGTCGTGATGATGCAGCAGCGGTTGCGCGGGCCAGAAGCTGGTGGGGTGGCGGCAAAGATGGCAACCCTGCAACCCCCATCACGTCGATTTATGACGGCTCATCCACCTCGGCTTTTCTGACTGGCCTGATGTGGCATTCGATTTACCAGGAAGCGCCCCAAGCCGAATACACCGGCATCGCCATGGAATATGGCACCGTTCCCGTACTCGACGTGCTGCAAGCCCTGCGCGCAGAGCATTGGCTGAACAATCATCCAGAGGCGCACGCTGAACTTGCTCAACAGATCAAAGCGCAAATGATGAATGCGTTTTACACCGACACAGACCTCTGGCGTGGCCAGATCATCAGCCAGGCGCGGCAGGCGATGTTTCAGGCGGTGGATGGGCTCAATGGTTGAAAAACACTTTTTCCAAACCCACGTCTGCACCTCTGCAACGCTTTCAAGGCGCAGCATTGTGCTCATGCCGATTCTGGGTTTATGCACATCCGTATCTGCGGTTGATATGGCTTCAGGGTCTGCAAAGCAATGGATCAAGGCAGCCGAAGAGATGAAGCAGCAAGCGCTCTCCTGGGGAGATCAGGCCTATGGTGCAGTGCTGGTGAAAGGCAACCGCATCATCGGCTACGGTCCAAGTCGGGTGGTGAAGAACAACGATCTTGACGCACACGCCGAGCGCGAAGCAATCAAGGATGCACTCGCAAAACAGAACCCAGAGGAGCTAATGGGCTCCGTTTTGTATTCAACTTCAAGACCCTGCAACCTGTGCGAGGCGGCGGCGGCCAGGGCAGGCGTTGCGCGGATGTATTTTGGAGCCGAGGCAAATGATGCGGGCAAACCCAAAGCAGGAAGTTGAACCGCGCCTGACCCAAACGCTTGCACTCATTAACTCCAGAAACCATTTTCATGTCGTTGTAAAAGTGGCCTGGCTGCTGCTATGCAACCTGCTGGACAAAGCCCATCGACATGGCGAGCGGTCATGAAATAAACCGAAACATTTCGCCACGCGTCAGACAAGCTTTTCATGCACCCGGCAGGCACCATCAAGGCTTCTTAACAACGCCTTCAAAGGACGCATCATGAAACACTGGATCAAACGAACATTGGCCACCGCCCTGGGTGCTACGCTGGTTATCGGCTCGCTGTCTGCCTGCTCAGGCGGACGCCATGGTGGCACGATGACTGAGGCCGACATGACGGCCAGGCAAATCAAAATGGTGGACTATGCGGGCAAAAAGCTGGACTTGAATGATGCACAAAAGCAGCGTTTGAGCGTGCTGGGCGACAAGCTGCGTGAGCAGCGCACCGCCTTGATGGGCAAGACAGAGTTACGCGCCGAGCTGCAAAGTCTGGTGGCGGGCACAACGCTGGACAAAGCCAAAGCCCAAGCGATGGTTGAAGAAAAAACCGGCGCCTTGCGCAGCAAAAGCCCTGAAGTCATTGCCGCCGCTGCAGACTTTTACGACAGCCTGAACCCGGCCCAGCAGCAGCAGGTGCGCGAGCTAATGCAGCGCCGCAAAGGCTGGCGTGGTTGATGTGCTGAGTGCGGGCATGGGCGCAGTTGCCACTCTGGTCGTTGTGGCTGCAGGGATTTATTTCACCCGCAACCGGGACCCGTGGTAACAGTCAAACGCGGCAGAATGCACCATGTCCAAAATTCTGCTGATTGACGACGACGAACAGCTTGCCACACCGCTGGCGGCTTACTTCAAGCGCTTTGACTTGCAGCTTGAAAGCGCGAGGCGCCCCAGCTTGGGCTTAACCAAGTTGGGCAGTGGCGCTTTTGCCGCCGCCATTCTGGACGTGATGCTGCCCGAAATGGACGGCTTTGAGCTGTGCCGCACCATCCGCAAGACGAGTGACATCCCAATCATCATGCTGACGGCGCGCGGCGAGGTGATGGACCGGGTGGTGGGGCTGGAGCTGGGCGCTGACGACTATTTGCCCAAACCGTTTGAGCCACGCGAGCTGGTCGCGAGGCTGCAAACCGTGCTGCGCCGCCGTCGGCTGCCGGCTGACAAACAGCGCCTTGTTTTTGACGGGCTGGAGATTGACCTGGACACCCACACGGTGCTGCGTCACGGCCAGGCTGTGACGCTGACGGGCACTGAATACGCCCTGCTCACGCTGCTGGCCAGCACACCGGGCAAGGTCTTCAGCCGCGACGATATTTTGAACCACCTGCGCGGCCATGAGGCTGACCTCTTCAGCCGCTCGGTAGACATTGTTATCAGCCGCCTGCGTAAAAAGCTGGAGCCGCTGGACTGCATCAAAACCCTGCGTAACGCTGGCTATTCATTGGCAGTGGGCAGAACTGCGGCATGAAGGCAAGCATCAACACAAAACCCAAAAGCTGGCTGCACCGCCTGGGGCATTCGCTGCGCTTGCGGCTGTTGCTGCTTTTTTTACTGCTGGCGCTGGCCATGAGCGCAGCCTTTATTGGCGGCACCAAAAAAGCGTTTTCAACCGGCTGGCGCGAAGCCGTCAAGCCGCTGCTTACGGATTATGTAGATCGACTGACATTGGACATGGGTACGCCACCTGATGCGACAAAAGCCCGTGCGCTGGTTGAGCGTTTGCCAATATCGGTGCGCATTGAAGGCCCAGCAACGCAGTTTGATTCACACCCCGAGCGCAAGGCCAACAAATGGCAAGGCCAAAACCGTGAGGATAGCCGTGACTATGGGTCGGGCGAGACCAACCAGAACTTTTTAAAACGCAAAACCGCTGACGGCCACACCATCACCTTCGGCCTGGGCAGTATGGAATGGCGGCGCGGCCCCGGCATGTTCGGCTGGCTAACCTTGGCGATGCTGCTGGGGCTGACAGCGCTGGCTTTTGCCTATGTGCGCCGCCTGTTCAAACCACTGGACAACATTGGCGCGGGTGTGCAGCGCTTTGGCGCAGGCAACTTCAGCCAGCCGATTGCCGTGCGTAGGAGTGACGAGCTGGGCGACCTGGCAGGGCAAATCAACACCATGGGGCAAGAAATAGCGCAGATGCTGGACGCCAAACGCGCCCTGCTGCTGGCCATCAGCCACGAGCTGCGCTCGCCCCTGACCCGAGCCCGGCTGAACACGGAACTGCTGCCTGAAACCAGCGACACGCTAGACACCCGGCAAGCCCTGCTGCGCGACCTGGCCGAGATGGCCCGGCTCATCACCGACCTGCTGGAAAGCGAACGCCTGAGCGGCAGCCATGCAGCGCTGAATCTGGAGCCGACCGACCTGGCCGAACTGGTCAATGATGCAGCGGCAGGGATTGCCAGTAGCACAGTGTTGACCATCAAGATTGAATCCGACTTGCCACAGCTGCAGCTCGACCGAACCCGCATCAAACTGCTACTGCGCAACCTGCTCGACAACGCCCAGCGCCACGGCCAGGGGCCGATTGAATTAAGTCTGAGCCGCACTGGCAACGAGTTGTTGTTAACGATGCGCGACCACGGCCCCGGCATCCCCGCTGATCAACTGCCCCAACTAGGCAAAGCGTTTTTCAGGCTGGATGCCGCCCGTCAGCGCAGCACTGGCGGCGTGGGGCTCGGCCTGTACCTGTGCCGCCTGGTGGCCCAGGCGCATGGTGGCGAACTGGTGCTTGAAAACGCTGGACCGGGGTTGCGCGCTTGTGTGAAGCTGCCAATTTGATTCAATAATTGCTATATAAAACGTAGCTGCTTGCACTCGTATCCATTGGTCTAGAGCCCTAAACGAGCATCAAAAACAGCTAAAAAAGCGGTTTTAAATGCCGTTTCAAGCCCTTTTTTGACTTGAAAATTAGTTTAAAAGGCAAAAAAGACCAATTTTTACCTATCAAATAAGCCTCCAGGCCAATGGATACGGGCGCAAATAGCTCCTAAATTTATAGCATTAAAACTATCGGATTCGTATGTCATTGAGCCGACCAGCGAATGTAGTGTTCTAGGGATGAAATGTCTGAGTTAGCCAGTCATGGTCAAAGCGCTCAAGCCGGATTAAAACGCTGACTGGTTTCAAGCAAACAGACTTGAAACGCAACGGGCAAAGCAATCCCAAGAAATTTTCATGTGCAGATCAGATTTAAGTACTATCACCACCGCAAACCCCGCGACGTACATTAAATTACGTGACATTGGCGATAACTGACTGAGGTCAATTCCGTTACATGAAAGGTTTTTAACAATGAACATCTTTTCTACATCAGCGCACGCCCGGTGGATTGCTCCCACCAAATGGGATAAACAGCTTTATGCCGCTTTGTTTGGCACCCCACTTTCGCGACCAATGCGCTTTTCTTGCACCCTTAATGAGCGGTTCACGGAGTTTTCAAACACGCTCCTGCCGACCGTAGCGGATGGGATTCACACTTACAGGGGCTCAATTGAGCTACAACTGGATTCCGACAGGTCTTGCGCCGTCTATGTACAGGTACAAACAAGCAGATCCAGCGAGCAGTTTGACCGCCATATCAACGACCATCGCCTTGGACACATGTGCTTTGATTCAGTTGGAACTACCCCCCACCGGCCAGCGCTATTAATCTACTTGCGTGATGATGGCGGAAGTGCCGAAGCATTGGCTCAGCTCTTTTTAGAAGCACGACTCTGTGGCTACGCCGGACCTTCCTTTTCATGGTCTGCCGATCTCACGTCCTTGGAAAATAGTACCGCCTCGGATATCTGGGGCACGTGGGCCGGTAATGTAGATCTCCCAGGTCGACGACCGTTCACTATCAGCGACTACCAGTTTTCTGTTGGCCAGCGCAACACTACATAACGAGTCCGTGAAATCCGGGCTACCTCAAACTCCAATTGTTTTACTAGCCTGAAACGGAACGCGGACGAGTTGAGTCAACGCCTATGCAGCGACAAGTCATTCAGGTAAAAGTGAAATCCAATTCACGCGCAAGCCAGTTTGAGCAAAGCGAAAACGGCACATGGCTTGCTCAACTCAAGTCGCTGCCCATCGACGGCAAGGCGAACGAAGAACTGATTGCGCTCATTGCAAAGCACTTCAAATGTCGCAAGGCTGCTGTGTCCATCAAGAGTGGCACATCTGGTCGCACGAAGCTGGTACGAATCGAAAGCGTGTAAGTGCCCTGCGCATCCAAAACAACTTGACCGTCAGCCTCACCCAGTTTAGTATTACGTGTGTAATAACGGAATCACATCATGCACATGCTCAAACTGACACAAATTGGTAATTCGGTCGGGGTCATCTTGCCTAAAGAAGCGCTGTCTCGCCTCAAACTTGGCAAGGGTGAGAGTGTGTTTTTGACCGAAACACCGGATGGCTACACGCTAACGCCGTATGACCCGGCGCTGGAAGAAGAGATCGCCGCAGGCCGTGCTTTCATGCGGGACTTCAAGGACACGTTTCACCAGCTTGCCAAATGAGCTGGCGCTGGATTACCAAGTCGGCGCTGATGTTGCTGCATGGCGAAAGTCTGGCAACTCATGGGGGTGGTGAAGGTTTGAGGGACGAGGGCTTGCTGGACTCTGCCCTGGCGCGTCCGCTAAATCTGGTGGCCTATGCTGACACTGATGCCCCCCCCGATGTGGCTGCACTGGCGGCCAGCTACACCGTAGGTTTGGCTAAAAACCACCCCTTTGTTGACGGCAACAAGCGGGCTGCGTTTTTGGCAACGGGTTTGTTTTTGTACTTGAATGGCTATCGGCTTGAAGCGACACAAGCGGAAGCGACCATCACCATGCTGGCAGTCGCCACAGGCGACATCACAGAAGATGCTTTTGCCGAGTGGCTGCGCCTGCATACCCATAAAAAACCGGTAAAATAGAGCTGCAGCCCAATAAATACGGGCGCAAGCAGCTCCTGAAAACATAGCGTTCAATCAACGTCACTATCTCGACGCAATAACTCAATCAGCTTTTCTTGCGTCAATCCCCGCTCTCGCGCTGCGGCTGCTGTAACTTGTAATGTGCGTTTCAAGCGGTCGGCGTTCACTGATCTCATCGTCTCCATTGCCAGCTCTTTTGGCTCAAATGGTTCGATGACAGCACCGGGCAGCAGTGCTGATGCTGATGGAGCTTTGATGACGCCATTAACCATCACTTCCCCACACAGTCCGCGTAATACCGCAACTTGCCTTTGGCATCCACCTGCTCCACCAGTCCATGAATGTCGGTTTCAAAGCCCGGGCACTGGGCGTTGAACTCGCGCGCAAACTTCAGATAGTCCACGATCTTTTTGTTGAAGACCTCGCCTGGTATCAGCAGCGGTATGCCCGGCGGGTACGGTGTGACCAGGCCGACGGTGATGCGGCCTTCCAGGTGGTCAATCTCCACCCGCTCTGTGGTGCGGTGGGCGATGTGGGCGTAGGCGTCGCTGGGCTTCATGGCGGGCAGCAAATCGCTTTGATACACCTCTGTCGTCAGGCGCGCAATGTCGTATTTGGCGTACATGGCGTGGATGTGCTGGCACAGGTCGGCCAGGCCCATTTTTTCGTACTTGGGGTGCTTCTGGCAAAACTCGGGCAGGATGCGCCACATGGCGGCGTTTTTGTCGTAATCGTCCTTGAACTGCTGCAAGGCGGTCAGCAGGGTGTTCCATCGGCCCTTGGTGATGCCGATGGTGAACATGATGAAGAAGCTGTACAGGCCGGTTTTTTCAACAATCACGCCATGCTCGGCCAAAAACTTGGTGACGATGCTGGCCGGAATGCCAGTTTTGGCAAACTTGCCGTTCAGGTCCATGCCGGGCGTGACGATGGTCGCCTTGATCGGGTCGAGCATGTTGAAGCCGGTGGCCATCTGGCCAAAGCCGTGCCAGTTGTTGGCACCGTTTTTGGCGGTTTTGGCGCTGCGGGATTCGCCCTTGATGATCCAGTCTTTCGGGTTGCCGATGCCTTCTTCGCCAGCGTCGTCGCCCTCAAACTTGTCTGGCCCCCAAACCTTGAACCACCAGTCGTCGCCGTACTCCGCGTCAATCTTCTTCATGGCACGGCGGAAGTCGAGCGCCTCGGCAATGCTTTCTTCTACCAGCGCCGTGCCACCGGGCGGCTCCATCATGGCGGCGGCCACATCGCAGCTGGCAATGATGCTGTATTGCGGACTCGTAGACGTATGCATCAAATACGCTTCATTGAACAGGTGCCTGTCCAGCTTGACGTCCTGCGAGTCCTGCACCAGCACGTGGCTGGCCTGGCTGATGCCTGCCAGCAGCTTGTGGATGGACTGCGTGGCATACACCACCGCCGTCTTGGGGCGAATGCGGTTTTTACCCATCGAGTGGTAGCTGCCGTAAAACGGGTGAAACGCGGCGTGCGGCAGCCAGGCTTCGTCGAAGTGCAGGTTGTCAATGTAGCCGTCGAGCATGCCCTTGATGGTTTCGGTGTTGTACAGCACGCCGTCGTAGGTGGACTGCGTCAGCGTCATCACGCGGGGTTTGACCTTGTTGGCGTTCACGCCTTTGAGCAGCGGGTTGGCCGCAATTTTGGCCTTGATGGCGTCAGGTTCAAACTCGCTTTGCGGGATCGGCCCGATGATGCCGAAATGGTTGCGCGTAGGCTTGAGAAACACCGGAATCGAGCCCGTCATGATGATGGCGTGCAGGATGGACTTGTGGCAGTTGCGGTCAACCACCACCACATCACCCGGCGCCACGGTGTGGTGCCAGACTATCTTATTGCTGGTTGATGTGCCGTTGGTCACAAAAAAGCAATGGTCGGCGTTGAAGATGCGCGCTGCGTTGCGCTCACTCGCACCGATTGCGCCGTCATGGTCGAGCAACTGACCCAGCTCTTCAACCGCGTTGCATACGTCGGCGCGCAGCATGTTTTCACCATAAAACTGGTGGTACATCTGGCCGACCGGGCTTTTCAAAAACGCCACGCCGCCGGAATGTCCAGGGCAGTGCCAGCTGTAGGAGCCGTCTTCAGCGTAGTCGAGCAGCGCCTTGAAGAACGGCGGTTGCACGCCCTCCAGGTAGCTTTTGGCCTCACGCAGAATGTGCCGCGCGACAAACTCGGGCGTGTCCTCAAACATGTGAATGAAGCCGTGCAGCTCGCGCAAAATATCGTTGGGGATGTGGCGCGAGGTTTTGGTCTCGCCGTACACGTAAATCGGCACATCGAGGTTTTTGCGGCGCACTTCTTCAATGAAGTTGCGCAGGTTCAGCACCGCTGGGTCCAGGTCAGGCCCGGGGGTAAATTCTTCGTCGTCAATCGACAAAATAAACGCGCTCGCCCTGCTCTGCTGCTGGGCAAACTGGCTCAAGTCACCGTAGCTGGTCACGCCCAACACTTCAAAACCTTCGGTTTCAATGGCTTGCGCGAGGGCGCGAATGCCCAGGCCTGAGGTGTTTTCAGAGCGGAAGTCTTCGTCAATGATGACAATGGGAAAGCGGAATTTCATGGCGATAAAGGTGGTGATGAATAAAGCAGCAACAAGAGGCCTGAGGAACAAGAACCTGCGAAGTGTACGGAAATAATATGGCATTGGGCTTGCACGGTGCTACATTGGCCGCAAAGTGTGTTCTCAGTCCTACAAACAACAAATCAAGCAGAGGAGAAGTCGCATGTCGGAATCAACCATTTGGTGGCTGCTGGCCGGGGCTGCTGTTGGCATTGAACTCGTCACGGGCACGTTTTACCTGCTGATGCTGGCCATTGGCCTGGCAGCGGCAGCCATTGCGTCGCACCTGGGGCTGCCGCTGACCTGGCAACTCGTCACGGCTGCGGTGGTAGGCGGCGGCGCGGTGGTGTTGTGGCACTACCTGCGCGGCGACCAGCCCAGCAAGCTGCCCGCCCAGTCCAATGCAGATGTACACATCGACATTGGCGAGCCGGTGTTTGTTGAAGCCTGGAACGCCGACGGCACGACCAGCGTGAAATATCGTGGCTCCAACTGGGCGGCCATTACCCACGGTTCAGCGCCGTCGGCTGGCCAGCACCGCATCAAAGAACTGATGGGCAATCGCCTCGTGCTTGAAAAAATTTGATTCATATTTTTGTTATCTAAAGGGAGAAACCCATGGAAATCGCACTCGTCCTGCTCGTCGTTGCCGTCATTTTTATTGTGCGCAGTATCAAGGTGGTGCCGCAGCAGAACGCCTGGGTCGTGGAGCGGCTGGGCAAGTACCACGGCACGCTCACGCCAGGCTTGAATTTTCTGGTGCCGTTTATTGACAAGGTGGCCTACAAGCATTCCTTAAAAGAGATTCCGCTGGACGTACCCAGCCAGGTTTGCATCACACGCGACAACACGCAGTTACAGGTCGATGGCATTTTGTACTTTCAGGTCACTGACCCAATGCGCGCCAGCTACGGCTCGTCCAACTACATCGTTGCCGTCACGCAATTGGCACAAACGTCTTTGCGCTCGGTCATCGGCAAGCTTGAGCTGGATAAAACTTTTGAAGAGCGCGCCATCATCAATGCGCAAGTGGTTGCCGCGATTGACGAGGCCGCCCTGAACTGGGGCGTGAAGGTGCTGCGCTACGAGATCAAAGACCTGACGCCACCGAAAGAAATTTTGCACGCCATGCAGTCGCAAATCACCGCTGAGCGTGAAAAACGCGCGCTGATTGCAGCTTCTGAAGGCCGCAGGCAAGAACAAATCAACATCGCTACTGGTGAGCGCGAGGCGTTCATTGCCAGGTCTGAAGGCGAAAAACTGGCCGCCATCAACAACGCCCAGGGTGAAGCATCAGCCATTTTGGCGGTTGCCGACGCCAACGCCAAAGCCATCGAGCTGGTGGCCAATGCGATTCGCCAGCCTGGTGGCGAGCTGGCGGTGCAATTAAAAGTAGCCGAAAAGGCAGTTGAAGCCTATTCAAAAGTAGCCAGTGACGCGACCACCACGTTGATCGTGCCCAGCAACATGACAGAAGTCTCAGCATTGATATCCTCAGCCATGAAGATGGTGCAATCGAACAAGGCATAAACATGGAAGTCATGAACGTTCTGGGCACCGCGCTGGTGCCCTGCTCTTATGACCCGCTCACGGGCTATTTCCGTGATGGTTGCTGCAAAACCGATGCCTCTGATGCGGGCTCCCATTTAATTTGCGCGCGGGTCACTGACGAGTTTTTGGTGTTTTCAAACGAGCGCGGCAATGACCTCACCACACCCCGGCCAGAGTACCGCTTTAAAGGCCTGAAACCGGGTGACCGCTGGTGCCTGTGCGCCACCCGCTGGGTAGAAGCGCTTGAGGCAGGCGTAGCGCCTCCCGTGGTCCTGGAGTCAACCCATGCCAGCGCGTTGCGGTTCGTGACAATCAAGCAGCTTGAAAAGCACCGGTTTCTAAGCGCACTGCAATAAGGCAGACGTTTTGCCTGGCATGCACTGCTACAATCGTGGGCTAAGCGGAAGGGTGGATGAGCGGTTTAAGTCATACGCCTGGAAAGCGTACGTAGGGTTATACCTACCGCGGGTTCGAATCCCGCCTCTTCCGCCAGAAATCATCACCATCAGAAACCCGAAAGTCATATTTCAGGTTGATGAAAACAAAAAAAGCCACCTGAGGGTGGCTTTTTTTTGACCGCTAACTTGTGAAAGTTAGCGGTGAGAAGCTTTTTAATTCAAAGCGGATTTTTTTCCATCTTTGTAAACATACAAAGTAATGGCCGGGTTTTTCAGCTCGCCATTGGCCTCGAAGGCGATGGTCGTCGTCACGCCCTTGAAGTTGGTTTTCATCAATTCGGGGGTATAGACTTTCGGATCGGTCGAATTGGCGCGCTTCATGGCATCAACCAGCACAAAAGTGGCGTCGTAGGTGTACGGGCTGTAAACCTGGAACTGCTTGGGGTACTTGGCTTCGTAGCGCTTCATCCAGGCGTCACCGCCAGGCATTTTGGCCAGTGATGCGCCGCCTTCAGCGCACACCACGTTGCCAATGGTCTTGGCACCAGCAGCCAGCTTGGCCACTTCAGCGGTGCAGATGCCGTCACCACCAAAGTACTTCACGTTGTTCATGCCCAATTGCTCCATCTGGCGCAACATCGGGCCAGCCTGAGGGTCCATGCCGCCGTAAAAGATGGCATCCGGGTTTTTGGCTTTGACGGCCGTCAAAATGGCCATGAAGTCAGTGGCCTTGTCGGTCGTGAACTGCTCGTCCACCACCGTCATGCCCTTGGCCAATGCCGTACGCTTGAACACCTCAGCCACGCCCTGGCCGTACGCCGTGCGGTCATCGATGATGGCAACGCGCTTGAGTTTGAGGGCATCAGCCGCATAAAAAGCCAGGCCAGCGCCCAAAGCGTTGTCGTTGGCAATGATGCGGTAGGTGGTTTTGTAACCTGGCTTGGTCAGGTTGGGGTTGGTCGCAGCACCCGTCACGTGCGGGATACCGCAGTCGTTGTAAACCTTGGACGCCGGGATGGTGGTGCCAGAATTCAAGTGGCCAACCACGCCTGCAACTTTGGAATCGCACAACTTTTGTGCAGCCGCAGTGCCCTGTTTTGGATCAGCAGCGTCGTCTTCAGCGACGATTTCAAACTTGACCTTTTTGCCGCCGATCACGATGTTCTGCGTGTTCAGGTCCTCAATGGCCATGCGCACACCGTTCTCATTGTCTTTGCCGTAGTGGGCTTGCGAGCCTGACAAAGGAGCAACGTGACCGATCTTGACGACCATGTCCTGTGCATTGGCCATGCTGGCAACAACAGCAAGCGCTGCAACGACTGTCAATTTTAATTTCATCTGCATAAAAACACTCCGTAAAAAATTAATCGAAAAAATCAATCGAGGGTTGAGAACATATTTTGTCCTGCGCGAGAACATATCGCAATTTTTGCGCCCACACCATAGGACCCGCCCTAGGTTGCTTGAAACAGATCAGTTACAACCATTATTTGAACGGCGGCTGCGGCAGTTCCTGCGCCAAGGCCTGGCTGACAGATTCGCGCACCACCAGCTCAATTTCTTCACGCAAGCGCGGCCCCAGCGCCTGGGTATGCGTGAGTATGACCTGCCCCACCGCCTCGCGCAGGCGCCGTTCAAGTACCAGGTCTACCCGCTGCATGACGCGGTGAACCATCTGGTCTTCGAATGGCCCGCCAGGCTGAAAATCAGCCGCAGGCAAGCCGCCAAAAGCCTCGGTTGACGCACCGGGTTGCGCTTGCACAACGGCCCCGTGCTGCACCACATCGGTCAGCGTTGGCACAAAACGCGGTGGCGAAGCGTTGCTCATGCCGCGCCCACCGCAGCTTGAAGTTCATGCCGTTTAAGCAGATACCCTCGGTCTTTGTAGTGCTTCCAGCGGGTTCTGGCGGACCCCAGATCGTCTGGCAGGTCTGACGCAACTTCTATAAAACGCTCAAAACGCTCAAAATTAGCCGGCACACGCTGCCCCAGATTAATCAGCACACTGTCAGCCGGGCAGCCGTCAAGTTGCTCCGTGAGCAATACAGGCGTGAAGGCCACCGTTTGCGCAGGCGCAAGGCTCAGGCAATGGGGCAAAAACCCGGTCGCAGAAAACTGCCACAACAACTGATCAAGCTGCGCCAGCAGTTCGGCCTCAGCCGTTACCACAGCCTTGGCACCACTGCGCAAGACCTTGCGCAGCAGGCGGCAGGTGTAGTGCAGCTTGTCGGCCACGTTGACGTGAAATTCAATGTCGGTCATGCAGCGCGAACACGCTTTTTAGCTGCTGCTTGGGTGGCTTGACTACCCGCCACCTTTGGCGCGGCCTGCGACAGCAAATAATCCACCAGCAAGGCCACTGGCCGCCCGGTTGCGCCTTTGGCAGCACCGCTCTTCCAGGCGGTGCCCGCGATGTCCAGATGTGCCCACGAAAACCTGGCGGCAAAACGCTGCAAAAATTTGGCTGCGGTAACGGCCCCACCAGCGCGCCCGGCGACGTTGGCCACATCGGCAAAATTGGTTTTAAGGCCCTCGGCGTAGTCGTCGTCGAGCGGCATGCGCCAGCACAAATCAAGCGATGACTCACCTGCGTCCATCAGCGCCCTGGCAAGTGCGTCGTCGCTGGCAAACAGGCCACTGCGCACGCCGCCCAAGGCCACCACGCAAGCCCCCGTGAGCGTGGCAATGTCAATCACCGCGCGCGGCTTGAAGCGCTCTGCATAGGTCAGTGCATCGCACAACACCAGACGCCCTTCTGCGTCGGTGTTCAAAATTTCAATCGTTTGCCCGCTCATGCTGGTCACCACATCGCCGGGTTTGATGGCGCGGCCATCGGGCATGTTTTCACACGCGGGTATCAGGCCAATCACGTTGATGGCAGGTTTCAGGTCAGCCAGTGCCCGGAAGGCACCCAGCACACTGGCCGCACCGCACATGTCAAACTTCATTTCATCCATTTCGGACGCTGGCTTGATGGAGATGCCGCCCGTATCAAAGGTAATGCCCTTGCCCACCAGCACCGTTGGCGCATGGGTTTTGGCAGCGCCGTCGTAGCGCAGCACGATAAACCGCAGTGGCTCGCTTGAGCCCTGCGCCACTGCCATGAACGAGCCCATTTTCAGCTTGGCAACCTCTTTGGGGCCAAGAATGTCTACCTTGATTTTTGGGAATTTACCCAGCGCTTTGGCCGCCCCGGCCAGCAATATAGGGGTGGCATGGTTTGACGGGCGATTGGCCCATTCCTTTGCCAGGCTGATGCCGTTGACCAGCGCAACGCCTTTGTCAAAAGCTGGTTTGGCCTTGGCAGCATCGGATACCGCCAGCACAATCTGCTCAAGTTTGCCAGGTACGGGTTTTGATTTTGTGGTGGCATACGCATAAGCCGCATCGCCGCAAGCCACCACCGCCGTGCGTACCACGTCATCTACAGGGCTCTTGGCCGCATAAAAACTCAACACAACGCGCCTGGCATTGCTGGTTTTAAGCGTGTTCATGGCAGCTATTACCGCCGTTCGTACGCTTTTGGCACTGCCGTCACCGCAGCCTGCCAGCACCAGGCGGGTGGCGGCCACGCCTTCGGTACGGTAGGCGCTGAGCAACTTGCCCGGTTTTGCCTCGAAGTCGCCTGACTTGATGGCAAGCGTCACCAAGCTTGAAATCGGGTCATCTGCGCTACCTTCTAAAGTTGTATCTTGTGCAACCAGCAGCACCACGGCATCGCATTTTTCAGCGCAAAGTCGGCCGCGGGTCAATGTTTTAAGTTCAAAGTCCATAATTGAGAATCTGGCCAATCAGAAATAAATAAAATAAGCACAAAGGGCGCTGTTTAGTCAATGTTATTCCAATCTTCCATCCGCAGAGAACTGGCCCGCAGTTTCGGTGCCACGTTTGTGGTGCTTATTACCATCGTCCTGACCATCGTTTTGATCCGCACCCTGGGCCAGGCGTCTCGCGGCATCATCAATCCGCAAGATGTGATGCTGTTCATGGCCTATTCGGCGCTGGGCCGTTTGCCCACCATCCTGACGCTGTCGCTGTTTATTGCCATGGTGGGGACCTTGTCGCGCATGTACCGCGACAGTGAAATGGTGGTCTGGTTCACCAGTGGGCGCGGCTTGACCGGATTCATCGGCCCGCTGTTTCGCTTTGCCTGGCCAGTGTTGCTGATCATCGCGCTGACGTCCCTGTTCGTCTGGCCCTGGACCAACCAGCAAACCAAGGACATGAAAGAGCGTTACGAGGGCCGCAGTGACCTGGACCGCATAGCACCTGGACAGTTCCAGGAATCGTCCAGCGGCAACCGGGTGTTTTTTATTGACCGGGACGCCAAGACTGACAAAAAGTCCAGCAACAACGTTTTTATTGCCGCCAATGAAAAAGGCAAAAGCTCGATCACCACGGCGCGCTCCGGGCGCATCGAGGTCACAGGCGACAAGCAGGTGCTGGTGCTTGAAAACGGGCAACGGCTTGAAAGCGAGAATGGCCAGAACACCCTGAAAATCAGCGATTTTGAAGAATATGGCAGCACCACAGGTGACGCTGCCCAGTTGAACTCGGACGTCAGCGATGCCAAGCTGCTGTCGATTCGGGTTCTGGTCAACACACCGACGCGCGGCAATTTAAGCGAGCTTGCCTGGCGGCTCGGGCTCGCGCTGGCAGCGATCAATTTTGTGGTTTTGGCTGTCGCGCTGGCAAACGTCAATCCGCGCGGTGGGCGTAGCGGCAACCTGGTTTTTGTCGTGCTGACTTTTTTGGTTTACAACAACCTGGTGAATCTGGGGCAAAGCTGGATTTTCGGCGGGCTCATCAGCTTTGGCGGTCTTTTGGTATTGCTTCATGGCGGCGTGCTGTTGCTGGGTCTGCTTTGGCTTGCCAAACGCAATGCCAACTGGACCGTACGGTCTGCTTTACGCTCCCTCAAACGCAATCGTGCCAGTACAGGACACGCCAGCAAATGAAAACCATACGCCGACTGATTTATGGCGAGGTGCTGGCCTCTATTGCCCTGGTGGCCATGGGTTTTTTGGCCCTGTTTTTCTTTTTTGACCTGGTCGATGAACTGCAGTACCTCGGTAAAAACAATGGCCTGCCTACTGCCAGTGATATTTACCAGATCAGGCATGCGCTGCTGTATGTCGGCCTTCTGGTACCCAACCACCTCTATGAGCTGCTACCCATATCGGTGTTGATAGGCACCATTTTTGTGATGGCCAGACTGGCCCAGAGTTCTGAATACACCATCCTGAGAACCAGCGGACTGGACCCCTGGCGGGCCCTGAAATTGCTCCTGAGTCTGGGGGCATTTTTTGTGGTGCTCAGTTTTGTCATTGGCGACTACCTGGCGCCTTTAAGCGAACGTACAGCGCAGCTGCTCAAGGCCAGATACCAAGGCACCATCACTGTTGGCCAGACAGGCGCCTGGCTCAAGGAAAAGCAGGCCTACAACACCTATGTGGCCAATGTCAAAACCCTGTCGCCCAACAATGAAATGCGCGGCATCCAGATTTTTGAATTCGACAACAAAGGACTCGTCGTGTCCAGCATGCAGGCGGTGATGGCATCGTTTGGTGAAGATGACTCGTGGATATTAAAAAAAGTGACCCGGGCTGAATTCAGTGTGCCGTCCACCATCGCTGCCGTCAGCCCTGACCAGCGCGGCCTTATCAAACAAACGGCCGGCGTGACACGCAGCGTGATTGACAGCTTTCGCTGGCCCACCGAAATAACGCAGGAAATGGTGTCGGTCGCGCTGCTCAAGCCAGAGCGCATGGGCACGCTTGACCTTTTTAACTACATTCGCCATCTGGATGCCAATGGCCAGACGGCCCAGCGTTATGAAATTGAATTCTGGAAGAAAGTTTTTTACCCATTGAGCTGTCTGGTGATGGTGATTCTGGCTTTGCCTTTTGCTTACCTGCATTTCCGCTCAGGCGGCATTGCCGCTTATGTGTTTTCAGGCGTCATGATTGGCATCAGCTTTTTCTTGCTCAACAACGTTTTTGGTTATGTGGGCAACCTGCAAAACTGGCAGCCCTGGCTTGCGGCCGCAGCGCCGGGTTTGCTTTATATGGGCATCTCGCTTGGCGCATTCGGCTGGCTTGTGCTCAGGCGCTAGCTCTGGCGCTGACCACGTTACCCAGCCTTTTAAATCCTCAATCAAACCATGACCACTGGCATTATTTTGTTCGCCCATGGTTCACGTGACCCGCAATGGCGCTTGCCCATTGAGGCCGTGGCCACCCAGATTGCCCAACGCGAACCCGACGCGCTGGTGCGCTGCGCTTATCTTGAGCTTTGCCTGCCCTCCCTGCCCGATGCCGCTGCTGATTTGATAGCTGCTGGCGCCCGTGTATTAAGAGTTTTTCCGCTTTTTCTGGGTGTGGGAAAGCACGCGCGAGAAGACTTGCCCCTGCTGATTGAAGAAATTCGCGCCGCCCATCCGGCTGTCGTCGTTGAGCTTTTGCCCACGGCGGGTGAGTCGCCAAAGTTAACGGCGTTGATGGCTGATATTGCACTGGCGTGATTTTTCAGATATTTCTATAGCTCCATAAGGGCATAATAAAATCAATAATCAGCCAGAATTAGATATGAACCTTCACCAATTCAAATTTGTTCAAGAGGCCGTCAGGCGTAACCTGAACCTCACAGAAACCGCCCGGGCCCTGCACACGTCGCAACCCGGCGTGTCCAAAGCCATCATTGAGCTTGAAGAGGAGTTGGGTGTCGAGATTTTTGCTCGCCACGGCAAGCGCCTGAAGCGCATCACAGAGCCGGGCGACCACGTGCTCAAAAGCATAGACCTCATCATGCGGGAGGTGGGCAACCTGCGGCGCATTGGCGAGCAGTACTCCAAACAGGACAGCGGCACCCTGTCGATTGCCACGACACACACACAAGCCAGGTATGTGCTGCCGCAACCCGTAGCCAAGTTGCGCGAGGCTTTTCCAAAAGTCAATGTCAGTTTGCACCAGGGCTCGCCTGACCAGGTTGCAAAAATGGTGGTCGATGAAATTGCAGAGATTGGCATCGCTACCGAATCACTGACCCAATACGCCGAACTCGTGACACTGCCCTGCTACGAATGGCAGCACATGCTGGTGCTGCCAGTGGCCCATCCGCTGGCGAACAAGACTGACATCACGCTTGAAGACCTGGCACTTGAACCCCTGATCACCTACCACCCGTCATTTACGGGCCGCACCAAAATAGACCAGGCGTTTGCCGCCAAGCGCTTGAACCCGCGCATTGCCCTGGAAGCCATTGACTCTGACGTGATAAAAACCTATGTGCGACTGGGTCTGGGGGTGGGCATTGTGGCCGAAATGGCGATTAAAAACGATGGCACCAACAGCGACTTGCTGGCGATTCCGGCGGGGCATCTGTTTGGTGTAAACGTAGCGCGTGTCGCCTTCAAACGCAGCGCTTATCTGCGCAACTTTGTCTACACGTTTGCGGAGCTGCTCAGCAGTGACTTGAGCCGCAGCGTGATTGAAAAAACCATGTCGGGCCGTACTGACGATTTTTAATTAAAGAGCATTGAAACAATGAACACAGCCCTGGTGCGTACGCCGCAACTTAAAACCAAATTGCCAGCCGTTGGCACCACTATTTTCACGGTGATGTCCACCCTGGCGGCAGAGAAAAACGCCGTGAACCTGGGGCAAGGTTTTCCTGATTTTGAATGTGACCCCAAGCTGGTCAATGCCGTCACCACCGCCATGACCGATGGCTTGAACCAGTACCCGCCCATGCCCGGCGTGCCGGTACTGCGCGAGGCCATTTCGGCCAAGCTGCTCAAGCTGCATGGCCGCAGTTACAACCCCAACACCGAGATCACGGTGACGGCTGGCGCCACGCAGGCCATCATCACGGCCATTCTGGCTGTTGTGCACCCAGGCGATGAAGTCATTGTGCTGGAGCCCTGCTACGACAGCTATGTGCCCAACATTGAGCTGGCAGGCGGCGTGGTGGTGCGTGTGCCCCTGATACCCGGCACCTTTCGGCCTGACTTCGACAAAATCAGCGCCGCCATCAACTCAAAGACCCGCGCCATATTGATCAACTCGCCGCACAACCCCAGCGCGACAGTATGGACGCAGGCCGACATGCTGAAACTGCAAGACCTGCTGGCGCCTACCGAGGTGCTGCTGATCAGCGATGAGGTGTACGAGCACATGGTGTTTGATGCTGACAAAGGGCAAATTCACCAGAGCGCTGCGCGCTTTCCGGCTCTGGCTGCTAGAGCCTTCATCGTCAGCAGCTTTGGCAAGACCTACCACGTGACCGGCTGGAAGGTGGGTTATGTAGCCGCACCCGCAGCCTTGATGGCCGAGTTTCGCAAGGTCCACCAGTTCAATGTGTTTACCGTCAACACGCCCGTGCAATATGGCCTGGCCAGCTACATGGCCAACGAGAGCGCCTACCTGGACTTGCCTGCTTTTTACCAGCGCAAGCGCGACCTGTTTCGCGCAGGCCTGGCCAGGACGCGCTTCAAACTGCTGCCCAGCGAAGGCAGCTACTTTCAGTGTGTGGACATTTCAGATGTCAGCGATTTGAACGAAGCGGATTTTTGCAAATGGCTCACCACCGAGATAGGCGTGGCAGCGATTCCGCTGTCAGCCTTTTATGGCAACGGTTTTGACCAGCGCGTGGTGCGTTTTTGCTTTGCCAAAAAAGACGAAACGCTGAACGCAGCGCTGGCTAGACTGGCCAAGTTGTAGCGCCCCGCAGTCGGCATTGGCTGACGGCGCAACGCGCCTTGTTCTTGCTTGATTCGGCCCTGCCCCGGGCCAGAATCAAGGCACACATAACAAGGAGTTTTCATGTCAATTTCCCTCATCCTGCTGATCGTTTTAATTCTGGTTCTGGTCGGTTCGTTGCCCACCTGGGGTCACAGCCGCAGCTGGGGTTATGGTCCGAGCGGTGGTATTGGTCTGGTGGTCGTTATCCTGATCATTTTGCTGCTGATGGGACGAATCTGATAAAAGTCTGGCATCAACTGTTCAGTTGCTGCCAGACTTTCTCAAGCCGCTTGATGCTGACGGGTTGCGGTGTGCGCAGCTCTTGCGCAAAAAAGCTGACCCGCAGCTCTTCCAGCAGCCAGCGAAATTCCTGCATTCGCGCATCGCTTGCACCCTTGCGTTCGGCTACCAGTCGCCAATAACGCTGCTCTTGGGGTTTCAATTCCAGCATTCGGGCAGCGTCGCGGGCTGGGTCAGCACGCCACTTGTCCAGCCTGGCCGTGATGGCTTTCAGGTATCTTGAAAAGTGTTGCAACTGCACGTAGGGCGTGGCGGTTAAAAACCGTTTGGGGACAAGACGTTGAAGCTGCTGGGTTGCATCGCCAACTGCCTCCACCGCATTTTTAGTGTCTTTGATCTTGCGTTGGGCAGATGTGAACTCCAGCAAAATGCCTGCGGCCAACCTGGCTATTTCGGTCGCAATCAGCGTCAACCGCCCCCGGCCTTCTTCGAGTCGTTTTTTGAACTCGGCTTCGTTGGTGGGCAAGGGGTCGAGCAGAAATGTCCGGCTCAGGGCCACGTCCAGGATCTGCTCACGCAACTCCTCCAGCGTGCCGCCGCCTGAATTGTCTGCTGCGCGACCCACCAGCATGTAGGCGGTGGCCATTTTTTGCAAGTCGGGCAGGTTCTTTTCGAGGTACTTGATGGCGTCCCTGATTTGCAGCGCGAACAAACGGCGCAGGCCAGCACGGTGTTTGGCAGCGGCAAGTTCAGGCTCGTCAAACACCTCAATGGTCACTGCATCGCCCAGGTCAATCAGTGCGGGGAACCCAATCAGCGTTTGCGCGCCTTTGGCTATTTCCATCAGCTCAGGCAGCTCGCCAAAGGCCCAAAAGGTGTAGCGTTCAACTTTTTTGGGCGCTATGCTTTCAGGAGCTGCTTGCGCCCTTATTTGTTGGGCTGCAGGCTTATTTGATGCCGAAAAAGAGCCTGAAATGGCAGTTTTTGAGCCCTCTGGAGGCGTAACGGCCAAATTTTTCAGCCCTGCCAGCGCCTGAAACGCTCCCCTAGCCTGCACGCCCAGGTCGCCCTTCAACCCGGCCAGACTGCGCCCATGCCCCAGTTGCCGGCCATGCTCGTCCACCACCCGAAAGTTCATGAACAAGTGCGGCGCCAGCATGTCCAGCTTCAAGTCACCGCGTTTGACATCGACCGCCGTGGCATCACGCACCAGCTTGAGCACCGCATCCGTCAGCGAGCCCGTGCCAAACACTTCAGGCTGACTGAGTTGCTCCGTCATGCGGGCAGCAGTGTCGGGCAGCGGCACCAGGCGCGAACGTGGCCGCTGGTGCAGCGTCTTGATGAGTGCCTGCACCTTGTCTTTCAGCATCCCCGGCACCAGCCATTCGCAGCGCTCCTCGTTGACCTGGTTTAGCGCAAACAGCGGCACATCAACCGTCACACCGTCTTTGGTGTCGCCCGGCTCATGCAAATACGTGGCCGTGCAGTCCACGCCGCCCAGCCGCAAAATTTTTGGGAAAGCCTGCGTCGTGATGCCTGCTGCCTCGTGGCGCATCAGCTCTTCCTGCGTGAGTAAAAGCAGTTTGGGTTGTTTTTTGACTTCTTCCCGGTACCAGGCCTCGCAGCTAGCGCCGCTGCACACATCCGCTGGCAACTGCTGGTCATAAAAGGCGTAAATCAGTTCTTCGTCCACCAGCACGTCTTGCCTGCGCGCCTTGTGCTCCAGGTCCTGCACCTTGGCGATCAGTTTTTCATTGGCTTTTAAAAACCCAAGCGGCGTGTCCCAGTTGCCCGCCACCAACGCTTCGCGGATAAACACTTCGCGCGCCGCCACCGGGTCCACTCGGCCAAAGTTGACGCGCCGTCCGTTGTAAACCACCAGGCCGTAAAGCGTGGCACGTTCCAGCGCGGTGACTTGTGCGGCTTTTTTCTCCCAGTGCGGGTCCAGCAACTGCTTTTTGAGCAAATGCCCTGCCACCTGCTCTATCCACTGCGGTTCGATGTTGGCAATGCCCCGGCCAAACAGGCGCGTGGTTTCCACCAGCTCGGCGGCCACAATCCAGCGACCCGGCTTTTTGCTCAGGTTGGCACCCGGATGGCGATAAAACTTGATACCGCGCGCGCCCAGGTACCAGTCTTCTTCGTCGCTCTTCTGGCCCAAATTGCCCAGCAAGCCGCACAGCATGGACTGGTGCAGTTGTTCGTAGCTGGCGGGCTTGGTGTTGATGACCCAGTGTTGCTCTGCGACGGTACTGACGAGTTGCGAATGGATGTCGCGCCATTCGCGAACCCTGCGCATGTTGATGAAGTTTTCTCTCAGCAGATTCTCATGCTGCCGGTTTGAAAGCTTATGTGTCTGGTGGGTCAGATCCCGATTACCGGAGGTGTCCGCGCCAGCGGGCGGCTCGGTAGATCGGGCTCTGACCCCCACACTTTGTAATTCCCCTCCCCGCCCACCGCGCGATGCGCCAAGCCACTTCCACAACTTCAAATACCCGACAAACTCGCTTTTTTCATCATCAAACTTGGCATGTGCCTGGTCGGCCTGGGCCTGCTTGTCCATCGGGCGGTCGCGCACGTCCTGCACACTCAGGGCGCTGGCAATCACCAGCACTTCGTCAAGCGCACTGCGGCTTTTGGCTTCCAAGATCATGCGGCCCACGCGCGGGTCCAGCGGCAGTTTGGCCAGCGTGTGGCCAACGGCAGTCAGTTCGTTGTTGTCATCGACAGCGCCCAGCTCGGCCAGCAGCTGGTAGCCGTCGGTCATGGCGCGGCGCTGCGGCGCTTCAATGAAGGCAAAGTCTTCAATCGCGCCCAAGTGCAATGCCTTCATGCGCAAAATCACTGCGGCCAGCGAGCTGCGCAAAATCTCGGGGTCTGTAAACCGCTGGCGGCCGGCAAAGTCTTGCGCGTCATACAGCCGTATGCAAATGCCGTCAGCTACCCGGCCGCAACGCCCCGCCCGCTGGTTGGCCGCCGCCTGGCTGATGGGTTCGACCATCAACTGCTCGACTTTGCTCCTGAAACTGTAGCGCTTGACGCGCGCCGTACCGGCATCAATCACATAACGAATGCCTGGCACCGTCAATGACGTTTCTGCCACATTGGTGGCCAGCACGATGCGGCGGTTGTGGTGGTTGGCAAAAATCTGGTCCTGTTCGGCGGGGCTCAGGCGTGCAAACAGCGGCAGCACATCAGCGCCCCGGTTCAAAGGCTGATGCGCCAAATGTTTGCGCAGGTGGTCAGCGGCTTCGCGGATTTCGCGTTCACCCGGCAAGAAAACCAGAATATCACCCGCGTTGTGTGGGCTAAGCCACAGCTCATCGACCGCGTCGGCAATCGCATCGTTCAGGTCATAGTCGCGCGATTCTTCGAACGGTCTGTATCTTTGTTCAACCGGAAACATCCGCCCCGACACCATGATCACGGGAGCCGGGCCTTTAGCGGATGCGAAATATTCCGCAAAACGGTTCGCATCAATCGTGGCCGA
This sequence comes from Polaromonas sp., assembly GCA_031417995.1. GTDB lineage: Bacteria > Pseudomonadota > Gammaproteobacteria > Burkholderiales > Burkholderiaceae_C > Polaromonas. The sequence continues at coordinate 58,945 of JANOWR010000079.1, forward strand.
CGTGATGATGACCTTCAGGTCTGGCCTGCGCGGCAGCAACTGGCGAAGGTAGCCGAGCAGAAAATCAATGTTCAAGGAGCGCTCATGCGCCTCGTCAATGATGATGGTGTCGTAGGCATTGAGCAGCGGGTCGGTTTGTGTCTCAGCCAGCAAAATGCCGTCGGTCATCAGCTTGACGGATGCGTCCCGGCTCAGGCGGTCCTGAAACCGCACCTTGAAGCCGACCACATCGCCCAGCGGTGTTTTGAGTTCTTCAGCGATGCGTTTGGCCACGCTGGATGCAGCAATGCGGCGCGGCTGGGTATGGCCAATCAGTTTGGCGCGCTGGCCTGGGCCGTAATTAAGTTTGCCGCGCCCCATCGCCAGCAAAATTTTAGGCAATTGGGTGGTTTTGCCGGAGCCGGTTTCGCCGCAAACAATCACCACCTGATGGGCGGCAATGGCGGCAGTGATTTCGTCGCGCTTGCCAGACACGGGCAGCGATTCAGGGAAATCAATGTGCAAAAGGGATGGGGATTCTGGCGGCAAGGACGTGGTGCTCAAAGCCCCGTATTATCAACGCCCCGCCATAACAGCGCCTACAACAAACGGTAGTCCGGCAGCTCGACGGCTTCGCCGCTGGAATGGTCAAACCAGGCGATTCTGCTGGCATAACTAACAGCGGTGCGTGACAGCCGTTTGCCCATGGCGATGGCCTCGGATCCGCGTACCTCGGGGTTGGCCACCATCAGCACGCCCACGCCGATTTCAGCCACCCAGACGGTGTTGCTGGCGCCCAGCTGTGACACCTCACGGCTGGTGTTAAGCGCGACCGACCGACGCAGCCGCGACTCGACGGCACGGGCCATGTCAATCACCCGTTTGCTGTCAGTGCAGTTTTGCATGATGAGCAAAAAACCGTCTTTGCCCAGCCTGCCCATCTCAACCTGCCGGGGTACCCAGCGCCGCAAGCGCCCTGCGCATACAAAAAACGCATTGTTGACAGCGGCCACCCCATGCAATTGCTCCAGCGCGTACAAATTGGCAATCGTCAGCACCACCACACCCATGGGGGCAGGTTTGTTGCGAAAGTCCTTGAAGATGGTGCCCACCATCTGCCCGGTTTCCTGGTGCGACCGCATGCGCGTGACGGGGTCATAGCCAGGGCCATGCGCCATCACAGCGTGCAATTCATTGAGGTAAACATAGCGCGACCAGATGACGTAGGCCAGCGAGGCAACATAGAGAATGGCCGCTATCGCCGTCACCACGTGCACCAGTGGCAAAGCCTGGTCGCGGTGCAGCGCAATCCAGGAAAATCCGGCGAGCGCCACCCCGATGCAAAACACACTGACCACCGCCACCCAGGCCATGCGCTCACCGCGTGATGCGTTGCGAATGCTGGTGGCAAGCGCAAACGCTGCCAGCATGCAGCTCAAGGTGGTGTTGAGCACCAGCGATTGCAAGGCAGGCAAAGCCCAGCTCATGCCAAGAACCATGGCGCAAACCGCAGCCAGCACCCAGGCTGCGCGTTCACGTTTTTGCGGCGTTCTTAGCAGTGCCAGCGTTACCAGCAACTGGTAGGTCAAGAAACCGGCAAACAGCGCTGCCAGATGGCCCAAAAAACGCGCCAGCGTATCTGCATCAGATATCGGCAGGCCATCCAAAAAAGCAATGACAAAAAAAGCTGATAACAGAGCCGTCAACGCTGCATTGAACGCAATACGTCGCAATGAATGCATGAAAGCCAGCACCGAGCCGGCAAAGATGACCACGGTCATGCCAAAAAAACAGCCCCAAAGGCCAAAAATCAATTTTTCCATCGGCAGTGAAGATACCCTGTGCGGCGGTTTGAAGCAACCTCAATATAGAGGAGGAAGCCTGCAGGCAACAGACAATTGACAGCCAATCAACATCCGATTGAGTGCCTTACACTTATTTCTCCAGTCAAGCCGTCTGCCTTGACATCTGTTTGTTGACTTGTCCCTGTCAGAGAGCGCGCCCATGTCTGCCGTCTTCAATTTCACCTTTGTGCCCTGGTTTCGTTCCGTTGCGCCGTACATCCACACGCATCGGGGTAAAACCTTTGTTGTCGGTATTGCCGGCGAGGCCATTGCTGCGGGGAAACTACAACACATTGCACAAGATTTGGCGCTGATTCAAAGCATGGGCGTGAAGATTGTGCTGGTGCACGGCTTCAGGCCCCAAGTTAACGAGCAACTGGCCGCCAAAGGCCACGTTGCCAAATATTCCCACGGCATGCGTATCACCGACGAGGTGGCGCTGGACAGTGCGCAAGAGGCCGCCGGCCAGTTGCGCTATGAGATTGAAGCTGCCTTCAGCCAGGGCCTGCCCAACACGCCAATGGCGGGGGCCACCGTGCGCGTGATTTCAGGCAACTTCATCACCGCCCGGCCCGTGGGCATTGTCGATGGCGTGGACTTTAAACACTCAGGTTTGGTACGCAAGGTCGATACGCTGGGCATCACCCGTACGCTGGACTTTGATGCCATGGTGCTGCTGTCACCGTTTGGTTTTTCACCCACCGGCGAGGCGTTCAATCTGACGATGGAAGAAGTTGCCACCAGCGTGGCGATTGAGTTGGGGGCTGACAAATTGATTTTTTTAACCGAAATCCCTGGCATTCGGCTAGACCCCAACGCCCCCGCCAGCGACGACAACCCGATTGACACCGAGCTGCCCCTGGCTGCCGCTGAAAAGCTGCTGGCGCAGTTGCCCAACCCAACCCAGCCTACCGACACGGCTTTTTATTTGCAGCACTGCGTCAAGGCCTGCAAATCTGGCGTGGAGCGCAGCCACATCTTGCCGTTTGCGGTAGACGGCGCCTTGCTGCTGGAGATTTATGTTCACGACGGTATAGGCACGATGGTGATTGACGAAAAGCTGGAAAGCCTGCGTGAAGCCACCGCCGATGATGTGGGCGGCATCTTGCAACTGATTGAGCCGTTTGAAAAAGACGGCACCCTGGTCAAACGTGACCGCACCGGGATTGAACGCGACGCCGACCACTACACCATCATTGAACACGATGGCGTAATTTTTGCTTGCGCCGCGCTGTATCCCTACCCCGAGGCCAAAACCGCCGAAATGGCCGCACTGACCGTGTCGCCGCAGTCGCAAGGCCAGGGCGACGGCGAAAAGGTTCTAAAACGCATCGAGCAGCGCGCCCGTGCCGCAGGCCTGCAAAGCATTTTTGTATTGACCACGCGCACCATGCACTGGTTCATCAAACGCGGTTTTGTGCAGATGGACCCGGACTGGCTGCCAGAAGCCCGCAAGCGCAAGTACAACTGGGACCGCAAGTCGCAGGTGCTGGTGAAGAAGCTAAGTTGACTGGCCGATGTCTAGATCGGTAGCACGCGACTTAGGTCGGGGGTTTCAAGCCACTGCTGCCACTCTTCCGCCAATTGCTCACTGGCGGATGCGGCTGCTTCCCAAGCTTTCACCCGTGCCTGCAAATCTGTGCCGTAACGGGCAAAGTCGGTGCGGTCTGGCAGCTTGCCGTTGGGCAGCGTTTTGACCCAATCCGGGTTGGGCGCGAGCAGCACCATGTTGTCTAAAAATGGCGTAGCTTTGTGCCGCCACTTCAGTGCCTTATCAAGCCAGCCGGGTACCACTGATTTTTGAAAGTGCGGGTACAGCACGAGCCCTTTGCTAGCTGCCGGGTAGTTCAGATGCAAGTGGTAGTCGGTGATGCCGCCGTCCCAATACGCCCCTGGCGGCGCACCCGGAATATCACGTACCGAGCGCAGCACAAACGGAATCGAACAACTGGCTTGCAACGCTGGGTTGAAGTTGGCCTCACTCAACTGGATTTGCCGGGTACGGTAATCGTTCGTCCCAAAAGGCAGCGCCGCACCGGGGCTGGAAAACACCGCCCGCTCCAGCCACGCGCCCATGGCCTTGCGGTGCACGCCGTTGCTTAAAAATGCCCCCAGGTAGCCCAGCGGCGTGGCCACTTTGTGCTCACGCCCCAGCACATGCCGCCCACGCGATGTCACGATGTGCAGCTTGTAGCGGCTGTGCCCCAGCACTTCATGCACCCGGCCACCGTAAAAGCTTTGCAGGCTTTGCCCAAACTGCTCGCTCACAAAATCAGCCGTGGGCCGTTTCTGGCCGGGTTGCAACTCATAGTGCTGGTGGATGTAGTCGTGCTCCAGTCGTCTGAATGCCGCCACGGGGTCATTCACCCCGTGTGTCAGGCAAGCCGTTGCCATGCGCCACGCACCAATCGACGCGCCCACCAGATGCACGTCATGATTTGACTGCGCCAGCCAGTCACCAAAAATAAAGCGGTCCAGCGGACCCAGAATCAAACCCTTGGGGCCACCCGCAGCACCAGGCACCACGCCAACGTCTTGCGGCTGCAAACCGTTTTGTGCGATGTGCTGCATCGCCTTGGGGCCTGCGTAAATGTGGAGTGCTTGCATGGCGCTGATGTTACGGGACAGCCGACTCAAACATGCAAAGATCAACCGGTTTGAAAAAGCGATGCGTTGTCCTACCAACGTGCACGACAACTGCCCACCAATCGCACACCTGATGCGTGTTTTGCTGGTGAAGCCGGTGGGGTTCAACTTTGGAACAACCGACACAACTTACAGGAATCAAAATGAAACTCAAAACTACCTCACTAATTCTGGTTTCGCTGATGGGCTTGGGCGCGTGTACCGGTCCTATGGGCCCACAGGGCAACCAGGGCAACACAGGTTACACCGGTGTGCAAGGCGAAACCGGCAACACGGGTTACACAGGTGCCACAGGAGCCACGGGTAATCAGGGCAATACCGGTTACACCGGCGCTACTGGCAGCACGGGTGCGACAGGTGCCACGGGCGATACCGGAAGAAGCGGCGCGGGTGGCAGCACCATTGTTGTTGTGCCCAAACCTTAGCCTGCTTGCCGATTTTTTGACAGGGCGGTTATTTTTTCAGGCCCGCCAGCTTTCCAAAGGCTGAGGACATTGCTGTACCTTGCAGGCCTTGGGCTGTATCGTGTCTTGAACCTTGATTGCCACCCCGATCGCCACGGTTCAAATTCTGCAAGGTTCGCACACCTTCAAAACGGTTGTCTCGTGGTGCATCGCGGCGTGCAGGCGCCTCGCCCAGTTTCATCGTAAGCCCGATCCGCTTGCGGACCACGTCAATTTCCGTCACCCTCACCTTGACGATGTCGCCGGTCTTCACAACCTCACGCGCGTCGGTCGTGAACTTGTGGCTCAGCTGGCTGACGTGGACCAGGCCATCCTGGTGAACGCCGATGTCAATAAACGCACCGAAGGCGGCGACGTTACTGACAGTGCCTTCCAGCTCCATGCCTTCGCGCAGGTCTCTGATGTCTTCAACGCCGTCGTTAAAGCGCGCCACCTTGAAGCTGGGGCGCGGGTCACGGCCTGGTTTTTCCAGTTCCAGCAGGATGTCCTTGACCGTGATGACGCCAAACCTGTCGTTTGCAAACAGCTCGGGCTTCATTGTTTTGAGCATGTCGGCCCGCCCCATCAGCTCGGCCACGGGTTTGCCTGTATGCAGCATGATGTGCTCGACCACCGCATAGGTTTCAGGGTGTACGCCAGTCATGTCCAGCGGGTTCGCTCCGTTACGCAAACGCAAAAAGCCCGCACTTTGCTCAAAAGTTTTAGCACCCAGCCCCGTCACTTTCAAGAGGTCAGCGCGTGAAGCAAACGCGCCGTTCGCATCGCGCCAGCGCACCATCGACTTGGCCACCGTCTGCGACAGGCCCGACACCCGCGCCAGCAGCGGCACGCTGGCGGTGTTCAGGTCCACGCCAACGCTGTTCACGCAGTCTTCAACCACCGTGTCCAGGCTGCGCGCCAAGTCGCTTTGATTCACGTCATGCTGGTACTGGCCCACGCCTATGGATTTCGGGTCAATCTTGACCAGTTCGGCCAGCGGGTCTTGCAGGCGGCGGGCGATGCTGGCGGCGCCGCGCAGGCTCACGTCCACGTCGGGCATTTCCTGGCTGGCAAACTCGCTGGCTGAATAGACCGACGCGCCAGCTTCACTCACCACAACTTTTTCGATGGCTGTACTTGCTATTATTTCAGTAGCTGCTTGCGCCCGAATCGATTGGGCTAGAGGCTCATTTGATGGTGTTTTTTGGTCTTTTTGAAGCATTTTTATCAAGTCAGCGGCCAATTTGTCGGTCTCGCGGCTGGCGGTGCCGTTGCCGATGGCGATCAAATTAACACCGTGTCTGGTGCACAGTTTGCCCAGCGTGTGCAGTGACCCATCCCAGTCCTTGCGCGGCTCATGCGGGAAGACGGTTGCGGTTTCGACCAGCTTGCCTGTTGCGTCCACCACCGCCACCTTCACGCCGGTGCGTATGCCGGGGTCCAGCCCCATCACCACCCGCGGCCCAGCGGGTGCGGCCAGCAACAGGTCACGCAGGTTGTCGGCAAACACCTTGATGGCGACTTTTTCTGCGTCCTCGCGCAGCCGGGTAAACAGGTCACGCTCCAGCGACAGACTGAGCTTGACGCGCCAGGCCCAGGCCACGCATTTGCGCAGCAGGTCGTCGGCCGGGCGGGCTTTGTGTGACCAGCCGAGGTGCAAAGCAATTTTTCCTTCGGCCAATGAAATCACCGGGCTTTTGGCTACAGGCGCATCCGCAGACAGCGGCGGCTCAGGCAGCACCAGCTTGGCATCCAGAATTTCCAGCCCGCGCCCCCTGAAAACAGCCAGCGCCCGATGCGACGGCACACGACCTATCGGCTCGTCGTACGCAAAATAGTCCCGAAACTTGGCGTTGTCAGCTAAGTTTTCGTCTTTGCCCGTGACCAGCTTTGAGGTGAACAGCCCTTCTGCCCACAGCCAGCCACGCAGCAGTTGCACCAGGCTTGCGTCTTCAGCCCAGCGCTCGCTCAAAATGTCGCGCACGCCGTCCAGCACGGCCTGCACGGTGGTGAAGTCATCGCCCGCCTCGTTCTTCTCAGGCTTCACATAAGCAGCCGCTTCATCCAGCGGCACCAGCATCGGGTTGGCAAACAGGCTATCGGCCAGGGGCTCAATGCCTGCTTCACGGGCAATCTGGCCTTTGGTGCGGCGTTTTTGCTTGTACGGCAAATACAAATCTTCCAGGTCTTGCTTGGTGGCGGCTTGCTCAATGGCATCACGCAGCGCGGGTGTCAGCTTGCCCTGGCTTTCAATGCTGCTGAGCACTGCATCGCGGCGCTCGGCCAGCTCACGCAAATAGCCCAGGCGGTATTCCAGCTCACGCAATTGAATGTCATCCAGACCGCCCGTGGCCTCCTTGCGGTAACGGGCAATAAAAGGCACGGTGGCACCGCCGTCGAGCAGCTCAACGGCTGTTTTGACCTGACTGGCCAGAACCTTGATTTCAAGGGCTATTTTGTTGATGATTTGATGCATTTAAAGGTGGTTATTCTGCGCAGACTGACGCTGCGGCTGGGCATTGTCCCACAGCAAAAAGCTGCTTTTTAAACCAAAATTGAAAGCCTTTGAAAGCACTTATTAAAGGAGGCCACCATGCGCGCAAGAACCATTTTTCTGATCCTCGGTATTTTTTTGGTAGCGGGTTTTGCCATGCTCAACGTGGATGAGTTCACGCGTACCAGCGTGCTCAGCCTGGGCTTTACCACCATGCAGGTGCCTTTGGGGCTGGTGATGCTGCTGTTGGTGGTTGCCATTCTGCTGGTTTTTCTGGCCACCACGATTTACATGCAAAGCGCCAACCTGATTGAAACCCGCCAGTACGCCCGGGAACTCACGGTACAGCGCGAACTTGCAGACAAAGCCGAGGCCTCCCGCTTTACCGAATTGCGCCAGTACATGGAGTCGCAGGCGACGTTGGCTTTGAATCGGGAAAGCGACTCAGTTGCAGCAATAGACCACCGCATGGCGTTAACGGAAAACCTTCTTTTAGAGCGTATGGAACAGTCTGACAACAGCAACGCTGCCTATTGGGGCCAGAACGACGACGCTTTAATGCGTAGCAGGCGACTGAACGCGGTCTAGATTGCTGTAAGAAAAGGCTGGGCAGCGCGACCAAACTGTGTTGCCATCATATTTTGGAGCCTTTCATGCACCAGCCCGTCACTTCAATTACTCCCAAATTAATAGCTGCTTGCGCCCTGATTTATTGGGCTACAAGCAGTTTTGCACAGTCAAATCAGTGCTCGGTGGCCTCAGGCCCCACCATTACCCCGGTGGTTGAGCTGTACACGTCGGAAGGTTGCAGCTCGTGCCCGCCTGCCGACAAGTGGGCCTCAACCCTCAAAGGCAGTGGTGTGGTGGTGCAGGCTTTTCATGTCGGCTACTGGGACTACATTGGCTGGGTTGACCGCTTTGCAGCCCCTGCCTACACCCAGCGCCAGCGTGACATTGCCGCCAAAAACAACTTGCGCAGCATTTACACCCCCCAAGCCGTACTCGACGGTAAAGACTGGCCGCGCTGGGGCGGCAAGCCTGAAGGCAAAGAGCCCGCCCGAGCCAGCATTGCCCTCAAGCAACTGAGTACAGACCAGTTTGACGCCAGCGTCATGCCCTTGCCCGCCTTGCAGGCAGCCAGCAGCTGGTCGGCCTACTTGACGATTACCGAGCACGGTCACAACTCCAAAGTGCAAGCTGGTGAAAACAAGGGCGAATTTTTAAAGCACGACTTTGTGGTGCGCCAGCTGGTGCAAGCTGGTGACTACAAAGTTGGTGACACTACGCCGCAAAAGTTGACATTTCGCAGCATTGCCCCCACACCTGGGCACCAGCGGCAGGTCAATCTGGTGGTGTTTGACACCAAAACAGGCAAAACCATGCAGGCTGTCAGCTTGCAGTGCGCGGTTTAGCGCATCAGGTCAATAGCCATTGCGCATTTGTGTCAAAGCGCTTTGGCACATACTTGCCAAATGACCAAAACCTCACTCGACAAATTACACCTCAAATTTTTGCTGCTGGAAGGCATTCATCCCTCAGCCACCCGTGTGCTGCAAGCGGCGGGCTACAGCAACATTGAAAGCATCAGTGGCGCGCTTGAAGGTGACGCGCTGCTGGCCAAAATCGCAGATGCGCATTTCTTGGGCATTCGTTCGCGTACCCAGCTCACAGCTGACGTGTTTGC
>JANOWR010000080.1:0-2438 GCA_031417995.1 Polaromonas sp.
CTGCAGCCAATTGAAGTTGCAGCGGTAGAAGTTACGAAAGAAAAATCATGAGTCTGAGCAACTCCCTCGGGTTGCTGGGTCGCAAGGTGGGCATGATGCGTCTGTTCACTGATGATGGGGATACCGTTCCTGTCACAGTGGTTGATGTATCAAACAACCGTGTTACCCAGGTTAAAACCGAAGCAAATGACGGCTACAGTGCACTCCAAGTTGCATTCGGCTCGCGCAAAGCATCGCGCGTGACCAAGCCGGCCGCTGGCCACCTTGCGAAAGCAGGCGTTGAAGCTGGTGAAGTCATCAAAGAATTCCGCGTGACAGCTGATGTCGCAGGCAAATATGCTGCGGGCACCGTTGTGCCTGCTGCTGACGTGTTTGCAGTTGGCCAGATGGTGGACGTGCAGGGCACTTCGATCGGTAAAGGCTTTGCCGGCACCATCAAGCGTCACAAAATGAGCTCGCAGCGCGCGTCGCACGGTAACAGCCGTTCGCACAACGTTCCCGGCTCTATTGGTATGGCGCAAGATCCTGGTCGTGTGTTTCCTGGTAAACGCATGACGGGCCACTTGGGTGATGTCACCAAAACCACGCAAAACCTGAACATCGTGCGCATTGACGAAGCCCGTCAGTTGCTGATGATTCGCGGTGCTGTGCCTGGTTCAAAAGGCGGTTTTGTCACGGTTCGTGCCGCGATCAAGGCCAAGCCTGTCACCGCAGCAAAAGGAGCTAACTGATGCAAGTTGAACTCCTGAACGACCAAGGTATTGCCTCATCCAAAGTGGATGTGCCAGATACCGTATTCGGTCGTGAATACAACGAAAGCCTGATTCACCAGGTGGTCGTGGCCTTCCAGGCCAACGCCCGCCAGGGTACGCGGGCTCAAAAAGACCGTGAGCAGGTTCGTCACTCGACCAAAAAGCCTTTTAAACAAAAAGGTACAGGCCGTGCACGTGCTGGTATGACATCCTCCCCGCTGTGGCGCGGCGGCGGTCGTATCTTCCCGAACATGCCTGACGAAAACTTCACGCAAAAAATCAATAAAAAGATGTATCGCGCCGGCATGGCGTCGATCTTCTCCCAGCTGGCGCGCGAAGGCCGTTTGTCTGTGGTTGATTCGCTGACGGTTGACTCGCCCAAAACCAAGGTTTTGGCTGACAAATTCAAAGCCATGAACCTGAGCTCGGTACTGGTCATCGCCGATGTGGTTGATGAAAACCTGTACCTGGCTTCACGCAACCTGGTGAACATTCTGGTGGTTGAGCCACGCTACGCCGATCCGGTGTCGCTGGTGCACTACAAGAAAGTTCTGGTCACCAAGGCCGCCATGGACCAACTCAAGGAGATGTTCGCATGAGCGCCAAAACATCCAATTTCGACGAAGGCCGCCTGATGCAGGTTCTGGTCGCACCTATCGTGTCTGAAAAAGCCACGATGATTGCTGACAAGACCAATGCTGTGACCTTCAAGGTGTTGCAAGACGCGACCAAATATGAAATCAAGGCTGCAGTGCAGTTGATGTTCAAGGTAGACGTTCAATCAGTCGCCGTTCTCAACATCAAAGGCAAGACCAAGCGTTTTGGCAAATCCGTAGGCCGCCGCGACAACATTCGCAAAGCCTATGTGACGCTCAAGGCTGGTCAAGAGCTCAACCTCGGTGGGGAGTCTGCGTAATGGCTGTCATTAAAATGAAACCCACATCACCCGGCATGCGCGGGATGGTGAAGATATCGCGTGACCACCTTCACAAGGGTGAGCCTTACGCGCCGCTGCTGGAGCCACAATTCCAGAAGTCTGGTCGTAACAACAACGGTCACATCACTGTTCGCCATAAAGGCGGCGGTCACAAGCACCACTACCGTGTGGTGGACTTCAAGCGCAGCAAGGACGCCATTCCGGCCAAAGTCGAACGCATTGAGTACGACCCCAACCGCACGGCTCACATTGCATTGATCTGCTACGCCGACGGCGAGCGTGCCTACATCATCGCCCCTCGCGGTCTTGAGGTCGGCGCCACGCTGGTCAGCGGTTCAGAAGCGCCCATTCGCGTTGGCAACACGCTGCCAATCCGCAACATTCCAGTGGGTTCGACGATTCACTGCATCGAAATGCAAATCGGCAAGGGTGCGCAAATTGCCCGCTCGGCTGGTACATCTGCAACGCTGCTGGCTCGTGAAGGCACTTACGCCCAGGTACGCATGCGCTCTGGTGAGGTTCGCAAGATCCACATCGAATGCCGCGCCACCATCGGTGAAGTCGCCAACGAAGAGCACAGCCTGCGCCGCCTTGGCAAGGCCGGTGTCAAGCGCTGGATGGGTATTCGCCCAACCGTTCGCGGTGTGGTCATGAACCCGGTCGATCACCCACACGGTGGCGGCGAAGGCAAGACCGGCGAAGGTCGCCATCCTGTCGATCCATGGGGTAACCTGACCAAAGGCTACCGC
>JANOWR010000081.1:0-7756 GCA_031417995.1 Polaromonas sp.
ATGCCGGGCATTTGCGCAATGCATTCATTGCCAATCACGCTCTGAAAGTCCCGCACCATCATCGGGTAAGGGTGTGGCCCGGCCACGGTGCCGATGATGTAGAAGGTGTTGTCAACATTGGCGACCCAGTCGCGCATGGCTTCGTTCAGCGCGTCTTTCAGCGTTTTGCTGCCAGATTCAACCGGCACCACGGTGGCGCCCAGCAGCTTCATGCGGTACACGTTGGGGCTTTGGCGTTTGACGTCTTCGCTGCCCATGTAAACCACGCATTCCAGCCCATAACGGGCGCAAATGGTGGCGGTGGCTACGCCGTGCTGGCCCGCGCCAGTTTCAGCAATCACGCGCGGTTTGCCCATGCGTTTGGCCAGCATCGCTTGGCCGATGGTGTTGTTGATTTTGTGCGCGCCGGTGTGGTTCAGGTCTTCGCGCTTGAGGTAAATCTGCGCGCCACCTTGTTCGCGGCTCATGCGGGCGGCGTGGTAAATCGGGGAAGGGCGGCCTACGAAGTGCGCCAGCTCGTAGTGGAATTCTTTTAAAAATTCAGGCTCGTGCTGGTATTTTGCGTAGGCTTCTTTCAGCTCGGTCAGCGCGTGGGTCAGGGTCTCTGATACAAAACTGCCACCGTAAACGCCGAAGTGACCTTTGAGGTCAGGTTGTTGGTACTCGTACATTTGAAATCTCGCTTCTTGCAAATTGGTCATCGGCAGCGCGGACGGCTGCTACGAATTGATGGATAAGGAGAGCGCTTTTGATTCCTTTTGAAATCTCAACGCCCGAACTCACATCGACAGCCAGCGTTTTACCGCGTGGCCGGACTTGCAATATGCCATCGCCCACGTTTGCAGGTGTGAGTCCACCAGACAAAACGAGGTGAGCATTGACGCTTGGAGGAAGAAGTGACCAATTGAATGTTTTTCCGCCGCCACCAAAACCCTCGACATGAGCGTCCAGAAGAATGGCTTGGGCTGATTTGAAATCTTGTGTGTATTTTACGAGATCGAAATTCAATGGCGCATTTGGGGTTTCTGCTTGAATCGGGATGCGCGCCGCCTTCATGAATGGTCGGGCAATTTGCAGGCACTCACCAGGCAATTCATCACCATGAAATTGCACCAAAGCGCCTTGAATTCGGGTGCAAGCAGCTATTATTTCAGTAGCGGATGCGTTGACAAACAGCAGCACGGGTGTGACAAACGGTGGCAATCTGGCCGCCAGCTTGGCTGCACGCTGGGCGCTGATGTAACGCGCGCTGGGTTCGTACAGTACAAAGCCGACCGCATCAGCGCCTGCTGCAACAGCGGCATCAACGTCCTGCTCGCGGGTCAGGCCGCAGATTTTGATTCTTGTTCGCTCGTGATTCATGGCAACCAATCATAAGAGGCAGTCTTAGTTGGAAGCCCGTACTTCTCTTCATAAACCGGCCCCAAAAAGTACAAACCATCCGGCGAAAAGGTAGGCGCTGCTGCATCACGCCTTTTGGCCGCCATCACCTCGGCCATCCACTCAGGCTCCTGAAACCCCTGGCCCACGGCCACCAGGCAGCCCATGATGTTGCGAATCATGTGATGCAAAAAGGCATTGGCTTCAAATTCAAAACGCCAGTAGCTGGAGTTATGCCTTTGCGTGATGTCTATGCGCGCGATAGTTTTAACAGGCGATTTGGCCTGGCACTGTGCTGCACGAAAGGAGCTGAAGTCATGTTCGCCCAGCAAATAGCTTGCAGCTTGCCGCATTTTTTCACCATCCAGTGAGCGATAAATCCAGCCGACGCGGCCAGCTTCAACGCTGGGCCGAACCGGAGATTCAAGCACCACATACGCATAGCGCCGGGCAATCGCGCTGCCGCGAGAGTGAAATTCGTCAGGCACCACACGGGCCCATTGCACGGCGATGTCGGTCGGTAAAAAGGCATTGGTACCGCGCACCCAGGATGCGGTTTCGCGTTCAAGCGGGGTGTCAAAATGCACCACCTGCATCAGGCCGTGCACGCCTGCATCGGTGCGGCCCGCGCAGTTAACGCGGACACTCTGGTTGCAAAACTTGGCCAGCGCCAGCTCCAGCTTGTCCTGAATGGTGTTGCCAGAGAGCTGGCTTTGCCAGCCCTCATAGGCGCTGCCGTTGTAGGTGATACCTAAAGCTAGTCGCAAAACGCCAGCCTTAAAGGCAGCTCACGACAAGCCGTTCAAAAACGCTTGTGCTTTGGTTTTAAGTGTGCCTTGGGCTTGAGCCACAACTTCTTCAGCCAGTGAACGTGCACCATCCATATCACCCAGTGCGCGGAACTCTTCAGCCAATGCGAATTTGGTATCCAGTGGTCCAGCTGCTGCCACCACTGGGGTAACTGCGACTGCCTTGGCAAGGGTAGGGCTTTCAGTAATCGGTGCATCCAGGTCGAGCGACAGGGAGCCCATATCAAATTCCAGCATGCCGCTGTCAATAACGGCCGTCGTTGCAACAGGTGCTGCTTTGCTGGTGGCAGCAGCAAGTGACGGTGTGGTTGGTGGCTCGATGTTAAAGCTCAAGCCGTTGTCTGGCGGTGCCTCAACACTTGGTTTGATGGCGACCGTGTCAGCACCAAAATCCATGTCCAGACCGTCAAACATGGGTTCTTCTATGGCCTGAATGGCGACGGTTGGTTTAGACTGGTAAGCGGGCGCAGGTGCAGGTGCAGGTGCAGCTGTTGGGGCCTGAGCAGGCTCATCGCCTAACGAAAAATCCAGATCAAGGTCAAAGTCTACCTCCGCATCTGGAGACGAAACAATCATTTGCGGAATGGTGTCGGCACCAAATGACGCTGCCATGGCGGGTGTTTGCGCTGCCTTGGCGGGTGTGGCCAACTGCGGCTGCCCGCCAGGCTGGTACATGGGGTTGGCAGGGTCCAGGTCGCGCCCCATCTCGCTGATGTAGGCCCATTCCGGGCCATTTCCGCGCGTCAGGGCATAGGCATCAGCTGCGATGGCTTCGAAACCTTTCAGGTCACGACGCTTGGCATAAATTTCCATCAGCTTGGCATGAATGGCCACCCGCTGAGGGCTGGTACGCAGCGCCTCTTTCAGAATCTCTTCAGCCTGCAAATCACGCCCATAGGCCAGGTAAACATCGGCTTCGGCCACCGGGTCTACGTCACCTGCAGCGTCCAGCTGGCTGGGGGAATACACCAAAGAAGAGCCAGTGGCGCCACCGCCCTCGCTGGTATCAATACGCTGACCACCGCTGGCACCAAAAAACGAGTCGGGTTGCAAGCGGCTTTCAAGAAAGGAGCTGTCAACCGTTGCGGGGTTGTTACGCCTTTTGTAACGGAAAAAACCAAAACCTGCCAGCAGCACCAACAAGCCGCCCAAAGCGGGCAACACAAACGCGTTTTCAGTGAGTTCATCAATCAGGCTGGGTTCAGGCGGTGGTGGGGGAACGACCACTGGTTTTTTTACGGCTACTGGGGCACTTGCCATGCTGGCGGCGACTGGCGCTTGCGATGCAACCGCTGCTGGCGCGCTGGCTGTGACAGCAGAGGCGGTTGCCGTTGTGACGACGGTCGCCGTGCTGGTAATTGTGGTTGCCGCTGCTGCTACCGTCGTTGTGACTGTGGTTGTTGCGGCCAGCGCTACCGGCGCGGCAGTCAGGGCTGTCGTGGCTGGCTTGCTGGCGCTGGCAGGCGCTGCCACAGCAACCGCTGCTGGCGTGACAGGAACAGTCACCGCAACACCGGGTACTTTGGCTGCACTGGCAGGAGATGCAGCACCAGGCGATGTGGCTGGCGAAGCAGCAGCTGGTACGCCCGCCAGCTTGTTCAAATCACCAATATTTTTGGCCAGTTCAGCGACCCGGGTTGACGCGTCCTTGGCCTGGCGATCTTTGGCCAGCTTGTCTTCGGCCCCCGCTTTGCCTTGTATCGCGCCTTTGGACAACGTGAGCTTGTCGGGTGTTGCCGAGCTGGTCGCACGGTCTTCCACCTTGGCTTGTACCTTGCCACCAGCTTGCCTGTTGGCGCTGTCAACCTGCGCACCTGGCACACCGGCTGCCAGCTTTTGGCGAAAGTCATTGAAGTCTTTGGCCTGCGCGGCGATGGTTCTGGTCGCCTCACCAGGCGACACGGCTGCGGCATCTTCTGCTGCCGGAATGTCCAGCACCACACCCGATTTGAGGCGGTTGACGTTGCCGCCAATAAAGGCGTCCGGGTTGCTTCTGAGCAAAGCCACCAACATCTGGTCAAGAGAAATACTGGCGGGCTTGGTTTCAGCGGCCAGTTTGCCGGCCGTGTCGCCGGGCTTGACGGTCACCTGCTGGCCGCTTGATGCAGGCTTGGCTGCGGCTGTCGGCCTTGAAGGCCGGGCTGGCTGCACACTGGGTGCTTTTGCCACTGGCGCGGGGCGGGTGATGGCCTGGTTATTGGCCTGTGCCGGGGGTGGAGCTGACGGGTAGTAAGGAATGTTGGCTATACCTGCAGCAGTTGGCGCTGGCGTACGCGGCAAAACGGGCGCGCTAGGCGCTGCCGATTGACGCAGGGTGGGCGGGTCAAACAGCATGGTGTAGTCGCGTACTACCCGGCCAGATGCCCAGCTTGCTTCAAGTATCAGGTCAACAAAGGGTTCGGTAACCGGGCGTGTGCTGCTTAAGCGCAGGTACGACCGCCCGTCGGCACGTTTTTGCAGACTGACCTGTACACCGACCACGGCGGCAGAGTACTCCAGCCCGGCAGCCTTGAAGGCATCAGCCCCCGCCACACCAACCCGCAGGCTGTTGGCCTCGTCAGCGCTGATTTCGGGCACATCAATTTCTGCCCTCAGGGCTTCGCCCAAAGCAGATTGCACCGTGATGCGGCCCAGCCCTAAAGCCTGAGCCGGAATACTGGTAACGCTGCCCAGCAGTGCAACAGCACTCGCCAAGGCAACCCTACGCCATTGAGAGCGATGAGTCATGGGGTTTTGAGCCTCCGGTGCTCGGTCTGCATGTAACTTTATTCTGCTTAAGCGCACAAAAACCTCGATGCGAATTTTCGAAAAACAACCTTAACATCAAGGCGTTACGCTGACAAGCTAAGACACCACTTAAGTTTTGACACCCCCCATTAGCCGGGGCTTGCAAGTTTCAATTGTTGTCTGCTGGCAACGTTACGCAACATGTACTTACCTGACTGTCGTGTTCGGCAGTTGGCACCGTTGCAAATGTATCAGGCCTCAATCAGGATGCGCAGCATGCGACGCAGTGGCTCGGCAGCGCCCCAAAGCAACTGGTCACCCACGGTGAATGCGCCCAGGTAATCGGGTCCCATCGCCAGTTTGCGCAGGCGGCCCACCGGGATTTGCATCGTGCCCGTGACCGCCACGGGTGTCAGGTCTTTGATGGTGGCTTCCCGCGTGTTGGGCACCACTTTGACCCAGGCGTTGTCTGCTGCAATCATGGCTTCAATGTCCGCCAGCGGCACGTCTTTTTTCAGTTTGAAGGTCAACGCCTGGCTGTGACAGCGCATGGCCCCTACGCGTACACAAAAGCCATCGACTGGCACGGCGGGCACGCTAAAACCAGCGCCCTGTCCCAGTATTTTGTTGGTCTCGGCTCCGGCTTTCCATTCTTCCTTGCTGCTGCCATCACCCAGATCCTTATCGATCCACGGGATCAGCGAGCCGCCCAGCGGTACGCCAAAGTTGGCGGTTTCGCCAGCCGACAGGCTGTGCTGCCTGGCCAGCACGCGGCGGTCGATTTCCAGAATCGCAGATTTGGGGTCGTCCAGCAGTGCTTTGACTTCACCATTGAGCGTGCCAAATTGCGTGAGCAGCTCGCGCATATGTTGGGCACCGCCGCCCGATGCGGCCTGATAGGTCATCGACGTCATCCATTCAACCAGACCCGCCTTGTACAGGGCACCCACACCCATCAGCATGCAGCTGACGGTACAGTTGCCGCCAATCCAGTTGTTGCCGCCTTTGGCCAGGGCGTTTTTGATAACGGGCAAATTGACTGGGTCCAGGATGATGACCGCATCGTCCTTCATGCGCAGGGTGGATGCCGCGTCAATCCAGTGGCCTTGCCAGCCCGCGGCGCGCAACTTGGGGTAGACCTCGGCTGTGTAGTCGCCGCCTTGCGCGGTGATGATGATGTCGCACTTTTTCAATGCGGCAATGTCCATCGCGTCTTTGAGCGTGGTTTCGTTTTTGGCCTGGGCTGGGGCCTTGCCGCCCGCGTTTGATGTGGAAAAGAAAATCGGCTCTATCAGGTCGAAGTCTTTTTCCGCAACCATGCGGTCCATCAGCACAGAACCAACCATGCCGCGCCAGCCAACCAGGCCGACGGTGCTTTGAGAGTTTTTCATTTTGTTTGCCCTTATCAAAAATTGAGATTCTTGACCCGGCTCGTCTGGCCGGATGGGCGCGACGAGGCGGGCTTGCTAGCCTTTGGTGCCTGTCGTTTTAATGGAGGTCTGAATTAAATTCATGAGTGCATTGTAATCAGCCCAAAGCCTTGACCACGGCGTCGCCCATTTCAGCAGTGCCGACCTTCGTCATGCCATCGCTGTAAATGTCCGGCGTGCGCAAACCTTGTGTCAACACCGCATCCACCGCTTTTTCAATCCGGGCGGCGGCTTCGGGCTGGTTCAGGCTAAAGCGCAGCATCATGGCGGCGCTCAAAATGGTGGCCAAGGGATTGGCGACACCCTTGCCTGCAATGTCAGGCGCGCTGCCGTGGCTGGGTTCGTACAGGCCCTGGTTTTTGGCGTTCAGGCTGGCCGAAGGCAACATGCCAATGCTGCCAGTCAACATGGCAGCAGCGTCAGACAGGATGTCGCCAAACATGTTGCCCGTGACGACCACATCAAACTTTTTTGGTGCCTTGACCAGTTGCATGGCCGCGTTGTCAACGTACATGTGGTCGAGCGCCACGTCGGGATACTGACCTCCAACCTCAGTGACCACGTCCTTCCAAAGCTGAAAGGTCTCAAGCACGTTGGCTTTGTCAACACTCGTCACCCGTTTGTCGCGCTTGCGGGCTGCCTGAAACGCCACGTGAGCAATGCGCTCAATCTCGGGCCGCGAATAGCGCATCGTGTCAAAGGCTTCTTCGCTGCCCGGGAAGTGCCCGTCAACCGCCACGCGCCTGCCGCGCGGCTGGCCAAAGTAAATGTCACCTGTCAGCTCGCGAATGATGAGGATGTCCAGCCCACTGACCAGCTCACGCTTCAAACTGGATGCATCGACCAGTTGCGGGTAGCAAATGGCCGGGCGAAAGTTGGCGAACAGGCCGAGGTTTTTGCGCAAGCCCAAAATGGCTTGCTCCGGGCGCAACGGGCGCTCAAGCTTGTCGTACTTCCAGTCGCCGACAGCGCCAAATAAAACGGCATCCGCCTCTTTGGCAAGCTTGAGCGTTGCATCTGGCAACGGATGGCCAAAAGCCTCGTAAGCAGCGCCTCCGACGAGGGCGCTTTCAGTTTCAAACTTCAAGTCCAGAACATTCAAAACCTTGACGGCTTCTGCGACGATTTCAGTGCCGATGCCGTCACCGGGGAGGATTGCGATTTTCATGGTTCAAAATTCTTTACTATTATTTTTATAGCTGCTTGCGCCCGAATTTATTGGGCTACAGCATTATTTGATGGGTAAAAAGGGCAAAAATTTCAATGACGACAGCCCAATCAGGCTGCAACCGTATGGTTTAGCCAGGGTTTGGTCGCCAAACGCTCGGCCTCAAAGGCCTTGATTTTGTCACTGTGCCGCAGCGTCAGTCCAATGTCGTCCAGTCCATTGATCAGGCAATATTTGCGGAA
>JANOWR010000082.1:0-15094 GCA_031417995.1 Polaromonas sp.
GCAGGTCAATGTGCTGATTTTTATCGTCATCATCATTGGCGGTCTGGGCTCAACGGGTGGGGCGCTGATTGGCGCGCTGCTGGTGGGGCTGATGGCCAACTACACCGGGTTTTTGTTGCCCAAAGTAGCGCTGTTTTCAAATATTGCGCTGATGGTGCTGATTTTGCTCTGGCGGCCGCAAGGCGTTTACCCGGTGGCTAACCGATGATCAAACGAATCTTGTCTGACGACTTCCCGCGCAGCCTCGTGCTGGCAGTGGTGCTGGTGTTACTGCTGATGGCACTGGCTTTTGCGCCATTTATTTTCCCGGGTGTCAAGGCACTGAATGTGGCGGCCAAGGTGCTGATATTTATTGTGCTGGTGGCCAGCTTTGACCTGCTGCTGGGCTACACCGGCATTGTGAGTTTTGCGCACACCATGTTTTTTGGCATTGGCGCGTATGGCATTGCCATCGCCACCACCCGCATGGGGCCAACCTGGGCGGCACTCGGCGTGGGGCTGGTGTCGGCGCTCGCAATATCGTTTGTGCTGGCGCTGCTGGTGGGCTTGTTTTCATTGCGTGTGCGGGCGATTTTCTTTGCCATGATCACGCTCGCCGTGGCGTCCGCTTTTTTAACGCTGGCCTCGCAGTTGTCAGACATCACTGGCGGCGAGGACGGCTTGAGTTTTAAGGTGCCCGAGGTGTTGTCACCGAGTTATGAATTTTCAAGTGCGCCTTTTTTAGGGGTGTCACTCGATGGACGCCTGCTTTGCTACTACCTTCTGTTTTTTGCGGCGCTGGGGCTTCTGCTGGCCATGATGCGCATTGTCAATTCACCTTTTGGCCGTGTGCTGCAAGCCATTCGTGAAAACGAGTTTCGCGCTGAGGCCATCGGCTACCGGGTCGTGGTGTACCGCACGCTGTCGAGTATTTTGTCGGCGCTGTTTGCCTGCCTGGCTGGGGTCATGCTGGCGCTTTGGTTGCGCTACAACGGGCCCGACACCTCGCTCTCTTTTGAAATCATGATGGACGTGCTGCTGATTGTGGTGATTGGCGGCATGGGCACGATGTATGGCTCGGCCATCGGCGCGGCGCTGTTTTTGGTGGCTCAAAGTTACCTGCAAGACCTGTTGCGCCTGGGCAGCGAAGCTGCTGCGCCCTTGCCGTGGCTGGCGGCCCTGCTGTCACCTGACCGCTGGCTGCTGTGGCTGGGTGTGCTATTTGTGCTGTCTGTTTATTACTTTCCCACGGGTGTGGTGGGGCGGCTGCGGGCTGCGGCGCTGCTTAAAGTCAAGTCATGAGTTTTACATCCAACTACGTGACCTGTGCAGGCCGCGAGATTCACTACACCGAGTGGGGTGCGCAGCATACGCAAACTGTGGTGGCTTGGCACGGCCTGGCGCGCACCGGGCGTGACATGGATGAACTGGCGGCGCATTTGTGTACGCGCTACCGCGTGATTTGCCCTGACATGATTGGCCGTGGCCTGAGCCAGTGGAGCCCGCAACCTGAGACCGAATACTGCCTGACGTTTTACGCACGCATTGCAGCGGCGCTGTTTGACCAGTCGAACATCGACCAGGCGCATTGGGTCGGTACATCAATGGGAGGCGCCATCGGCATGGTCTGCGCGTCCGGCCTGTTTGAGCCCAGCTTGAAAAAGCGGATCCGAAGTTTGATATTGAACGATACAGCCCCGCAAGTGGCTGATGCGGCTATCAGCCGCATTCGTTCTTACGCGGGCAACCCACCGGCTTTTGACACGCTGCTTGAACTGGAGACGTTTTTCCGTACCGTGTACAAGCCTTACGGTTTTTTAAGCGATGCGCAGTGGCGGCGTTTGACAGAAACTTCTACCCGCCGCCTGCCCGATGGCCGCGTCACCCCACATTACGACCCGGCCATGGTGCAGCAGTTCATCAGTCACCCCGATGACTATCTGATTTGGGATCATTACGATGCCATCACTATTCCCGTGCTGTGCCTGCGCGGCACAGAGTCTGACCTGGTGCTGCGCGAAACAACCCAGGAAATGATGCAGCGCGGGCCAGGTGTATTGGGTTTAACGCAGGTGGTCGAGATTGAACGCTGTGGCCATGCACCGGCGCTGAATGTGCCGGAGCAACTGGCATTGGTGGCCGGATTTATAGACCAGCTTTCAGCCAAGCTTTGAACGACTATGGAGCAGTTCAACCACTGCAAGTGTCAATGCCCTGAGCTGGTCAATCTGATCAGGTAACAACTCGCGTGGCCGTATGTCGTAAGCGCACAGAGTACCCAATGTTTGACCATTGATTTGCAAACGTGCAGCCGCATAAAAGCGGATGTGAGGCGCGCCTGTAACCAACGGATGCTGGCAGAACTGCTCATTTTGCAGCGTGTCAGGCACCACAATCACATTCTGCTCAGTGTGAAAGAATGTTTCACAAAATGATGTGATAACAGATGATTCGCTTATTGGCAAACCGACACCCGACTTGAACCAGTCGCGGTCATCATCCATAAAGTTGACCATGACAATGGGCACATCAAAGCTGACCGACAGCATTTTTGTGATGTCGTCGTAAGCTTTTTCAACCGAAGTGTCAAGTATCAGTTGGCGACGGAGTTCAGCTAGACGTTCTGGATTTTTGCGCATCTGAAATTGTATAAATTTTTTTTTGATTAACCTGACATGAAAGATCCCTGTCATTTTGTAAGCCGAGATGCCGCTGCAAAGACGATTTCACGGCTCACTTCCCGTCCCAGCTCAATCACCGCCATGGCATAGTAGCTGCTCCAGTTGTAGCGGGTAATGGCGTAAAAGTTTTCGGTACCTGCCACGTACTGCGGAGCATCGGGGCCGTTGAGAAGTTCTATCAAAGCCAGAGGGCCGCTGTGAGCCAGTCCCGAATTGTCAAGAACTGCCCCTTTGGCCGCAAAGCTGGCCGTGCTGAAGGTGGGCAGAATGTCGGGGGCCATCAGGGCGTCCATGTCCAGACGGGTTTTGTCAAAACTGACGGGGTAGTGCGTGGGCATGCCGGGCTGCCAGTTGAAGGCTTTGAAATAATTGGCCACCGAGCCGATCACGTCTGCCGGGCTGCGCCACAAATCAATCACGCCATCGCCATCAAAATCGACCGCGTACTTCACCCAGCTGGACGGCATGAACTGCGGCATACCCATGGCACCGGCAAAGCTGCCGCGCGGTTCAAACGGATCTGCGCTGCGGCGGCTTTGCAGCGTCAAAAATTGCTCGATTTCACCTTTGAAGAAGTCGCTGCGCTCTTTGGCGCGTGGGTGACTGGCAGGGAAGTCAAACGCCAGCGTCGTGATGGCATCCATCACCCGAAAGCTGCCCGTGTCGCGGCCATAAATCGTTTCTACCCCAATGATGCCGACGATGATGTCGATCGGCACGCCGTATTCTTTTTCAGCACGTTCAAGCGTCGCCAGGTTGGCTTGCCAAAACTTGACGCCAGCGGCAATACGAATGGGGTCGATAAAGCGGCTGCGGTAAACGCGCCAGTTCTTGACGAACGGCTTGCTCGCGGGTTGCATCAAACGCGATACCGTCGGCAGGTAATGCGCTTTGCCAATCGCATCGCGTACCCAGGCGGGGTCCAGGTCGCGCCTGGCGGCCAGGTCGTCCGCAAACTGCATGGCCTCTGGCCGCGTGGCATAGAGCGGACCCGCTGTTGACACGCCAGAAGGTTTTTTTTGTGATTTTTGAGCTGAAATTGCCTGTTTTGAGGTGTGTTTTATGCCCGTAGCCCAGGTAATCCGGGCGCAAGCAGCTATTAAAAATATAGCAATTAAAAATTTGAAGAAAATGCTTTGTGGTTGCATCACATCATTTTACGCAGGCCACACCAGCGTTTTGAACTGCTGCTTTAGCTGCTTCAAGCTGTGGCGCTGGTTTGATATGGGGCTGGCATAGCGCTGATGCTCCAGTGCCATCAGCCACGCATGGGTGTGTTTGTTGGCATGGCCATTTACATCTAACAAGTTTGCCAGCTGACGCGGCGTGTTGGCTGGCGTGCTGTCAAGCCCCGCCTTGGCAAGTTGCTTGCGGGCACGGGCCAGAAGGCGTAGCCACGGGTCGTGCTGTGTACGCTCCCACAAGGTCCAAAGGGCGCCTGCCAGACTGACGGCCACGATGATGCCGATCAGCACATAGCTCAAGTCTTCCCAGCTCGGCGATTGAAAACCAATATTCTTGAGTAAATCGAGTTGCTTGCCCTGGGTGTAGTTGAGCACCCACTGGGACCAGGCGTTGTTGATGGCCTCCCAGGTGGCGCGAAATTGCAGCGTGAACGCCGGGCTGATGTTGCCCAGTGCCTGTGCAACGACACCCGGAGGTAGCGCCAGCCGTTGAAAGGCCCCGGTACGGCCCGGCGACACAGCCGATGTGGGGTCCACCCGAACCCAGCCCCGGCCCTCGTACCAGACCTCGGCCCAGGCATGGGCATCGCTTTGCCGCACCACCCAAAACCCGTCGACTGAGTTTTGCTCACCACCCTGATAGCCAGTGACCACACGTGCAGGCACGTCGAGTGCACGCATCAAAATAACAAAAGCAGAGGCAATGTGTTCGCAAAAACCTCCTTTGCGGTCGTACCAGAAATCATCAGCAGTGTTGGGGCCGTACAGGCCGGGCTCGAGGGTGTAGCTGTAGCCGCCGGTGCGCAGACGGTCCAGCACATAGTCCACCAGCACGGCACTGCCCGCATTGGCAAATTGCGGCTCAGCACGGATTTTGAGGGCTTGCGACAGCGTGCGTGGGTTAAAGCCTGGCGGCAATTCAACAAACTCTCGCAGCCCGATGACGGACTGCACCGGGCCATGCCGGAAGCTGGTGTAACTTTGCGCCTTGTACCGCGTCAGCTCGGTGATGGGTTTGTTGACCAGCCATTGCAGGTCGGCTTGCATGACGCTCTGGTAGTCAACCAGTGTTGGCTTGACTGGCACAGCATCGATCACGAACAGCCACGGGCGGTTGGTTTGTTCCAGTGTGACTTCGTAATTGGTAGGTGTCCCCGACACCACCAGGCTGGCCGTCAGGCTAAAACGCGACGTGATGTCGGGCCGGGCAGGCCGCCACTCGCGGCCGTCAAAGCTGGACAGCACCGGGCCGCGAAAGTACAGGTCTTGCTGGGGCGGCGGACGGCCTTCAAACTTGATGCGCATGGCCACGCTGTCGTCCAGGGCCAGGCTGGCAATGGTGCCGACCTGCATTTTTTCGCTCAGGCCGGTGCGGCCCGCTAGTGCGTCGCTAGGCACACCCCACAAAGGCGCCAGGCGCGGGAACAGCAAAAACAGCACCACCATGATGGGTGCGCCCAGCAGCGCCATCCAGCCTGCAGTTTTTGCAGCCGCCATCAAGGGCGGTTTGCCAACGGGCATGTGGGCATTGACCAGTACCGTCAGCAGGCCCAGCAAACCCAGCATCATGCTGAAAGCTGTGAGCAATGACTGCGAATAAAAAAAGTTGCTCAGCATGCAAAAAAAGCCAAGAAAAAACACCACAAACGCATCACGCCGGGCACGCAGTTCCAGCGTTTTTAGCGTGAGCAACACCACCAGCAGCGTCACGCCCGCATCTCGGCCCAGCAGTGTTTTGTGGGTAAAAAGCGTTGCTGCTATCGTGATGACCAGCAGGCCCAACAGCCACCCTCGGCCGGGCAGGGGTTGATTCTTCAGGGCCAGAAAAGCTCGCCAGAGCAATACCGTGCCCGCCAGGGCGCTACACCACAAAGGCAGATGCGATGTTTGGGGCAGCAGCACCCAGGCAATCACCAGCAGTAAAAACAGCGTGTCGCGGCTGTCACGTGGCAGGTTGCGGAGCAGGGTGCCAAGTTGGCTCAACATATGGCCAGCGCCTCCAGGCATTGCCGTTTGTGCGCTTCGCCACATGCGGGCTTGATGTTGACAGCAGGCAAACGCAAGCCGTAGTCCAGGCCCAGCCTGTCGGCCGCGAGTACCCAGGCGCACAGGCGCGACAGCTTGTGTTCCATGTCCGCCGTGCCAGCCTGCATGAAGTCTAGCCACAGCTCGTGGCGTTGGGCCTGGCTGTTGTCGCGCACCACCAAACCGTTGCCAGACGCATCCGCTTTGGCGGCTTTCTTCCACACCACCAATTTGAGTGGGTCACCGCGTTTGTAGCTGCGCACGCCATCAAACTCGCCCGTATTTTGCGCGCGTATAGCGTTGGCTGCGCCGCCTGAGCGTGGCTCGCCGGGCGGCAGAGGTGGCGGGTGCGCTTCAGGTGCCGGGTAGACCAGCACCTGCGCGGCGGGCCGCCACACCGTCCAGACGCGAAACGTACCCAGCGGAAAGCGCGTTTCAGCCGTCAGTGTGGGCAAGCGGTGCAAGCCGCGTTTGGTGGGTTTGAAGGCCACTTGCACGCTGCTGTTGCCCTGGCCAGGTACATCTGTCCACGCCCAGTGATTACGGTGCTGGCTGTTTTTTTGACTATCAAGCACGCTCAAACCGATGCCGTGGCGGGTGGCGCGTCGTGTATTGGTCAGTGTGACGTCTATCAGTGCAATGGCACCCGAAAAATGCGCATCCAGGGCTTGCACATGCATGGCCAATCCGCGCAGGGTACCGTGGCACACGTGCATGCCCACCAGCGCGCTGCCTGCCAGCAAAAACGTCAGCAAATAGCCGAGGTTGAGCTGGTAGTTGATAGAGGCCACCAGCAGCGTGAGCAGCGTCACGCCCAGCATCAGGCCGGGGCGGGTGGGCAAGATGTACACGGTGCGCTGGGTCAGCGTGATGTGGTCACTCAAGGGCAGGCGGTTTTCAAACCAGCTGTGAAAGCGCTGCTTGAGATAAACCGCTGGATTGCTGAACATCAAACCAATATCAGGTTGACGTCAAGGCAGTGGCACTGCCGCCAGCATGGCGCGCACCTGCTCCAGCGCGCCACGACCTGCGTCGCTGACAGGTATCAGGCGGTGTGCGGTTGTTTGCGGCAGCACTGCGGCAATGTCGTCAGGCGCAACGTAGTCACGGTTATTCAGGAAGGCCTGAGCCTTGGCCGCACGCATCACGGCAATGCCTGCGCGCGGGCTGAGGCCCTGTAAAAACCAGCGGCCCGAGCGGGTAGCGGCCATCAGGTCTTGCAGGTAGTTCAGCAGCGGTTCGGCGGCATGGACACGGCCAACCTGCTGCTGTAATTCCAGCAGGTCGTGCGGCGCCAGCACGGCGGTCAGGTTGTCCACCATCTCGCGCCGGTCGCTGCCCCTGAGCAGTTCGCGCTCTGCGTCGCGGTCCGGGTAACCCAGAGAAATCCGCATGTGAAAGCGGTCAAGCTGCGATTCAGGCAAGGCGTAAGTGCCCAGCTGGTCGTGCGGGTTTTGCGTGGCGATGACGAAAAACGGCACGGGCAACGGGCGGGTTGCGCCTTCTACCGTGACCTGCTTTTCTTCCATGGCTTCCAGCAGAGCGCTCTGGGTTTTGGGGCTGGCGCGGTTGATTTCGTCAGCCAGCAACACCTGGGCAAACAGCGGGCCGGGGTGAAAGACAAAGCTTTCCTTTTGACGCTCGTAGATGGACACGCCCGACAAATCGCTCGGCATCAAATCTGCGGTGAACTGCACGCGTGAAAACTGCAGCCCAAACTAGCGCGACAGCGCATGCGCCAGCGTGGTTTTGCCAACGCCCGGTACGTCTTCAATCAATAAATGACCACCCGCCAACAGGCAGGCTACGCAGTCCTGCACCTGCGCGGGCTTGCCCACAATGACCGTGTTAAGCTGATTTATAAGAACTTCAAGTTTTTCTTTTGCTTGCATTTCGATACCTTACCCGAAAATATTTACGATATGAATTCAACAGGTTATTTCACCCACTCCGATTGCAGAAAACACGAGATGGGACGCGGCCACCCTGAATGTCCCGAACGGCTTGATGCGATTGAAGACTGGCTGCTGGCCACGGGCGTGAAAGACGCCCTTGATTGCCGCGATGCGCCGCTAGCCCCGCTGGTAGATATTGAGCTGGCGCATAACCGCATGATGGTGGCTGGCATTCGTGGGCTGGGCCATCAACTGATGGACGACATCAACGCCGGCGGTCCTCAATACGCGCAGATTGACCCCGATACGTTGATGAATGTACACACTTGGAACGCAGTGCTGCGCGCATCTGGCGCTGCGCTGGCCGCGACCGATGCGGTGATGGCAGGTGAAATGGAGAACGCTTTTTGCGCCGTGCGCCCCCCCGGCCACCACGCGTGTCATGACAAGGCCATGGGTTTTTGTATTTTCAACAACGTGGCCATAGCCGCACGTTACGCGCTGGAGCGCCACGGCTTGAAACGCGTGGCGGTGGTTGACTTTGACGTGCATCATGGCAACGGCACAGAAGACATTTTGCAGGGCGATGACCGGGTGTTGATGGTCGGGTTTTTTCAGCACCCGTTTTACCCCTACAGCGGTACAGATCACCCGGCCAGCAACATGCTGAATTTGCCTGTGCCTGCCTACACAAAAGGCATGGACGTACGCGACATGATTGAAATGCACTGGATACCGCGCCTGGAAGCCTTCAAGCCCGAGATGATTTTTATCAGCGCTGGCTTTGACGCGCACCGTGATGATGATTTGGGCCAGATGGGCCTGGTCGAGCAAGACTATGCGTGGATCACCAGCCGCATCAAAGACGTGGCCAGGCGGCATGCACAGGGCCGCATTGTTTCAAGTCTGGAAGGCGGCTACAACCTGAATGCACTGGCCCGCAGTGTGGAAGCGCACATTCGGGTACTGGCTGACTTGTAAAATCTCACATGACCACCACCCCTGCTGAACTCCCGCCGCCCGTACTGCACAACCGCGATGACCGGGGTGTGCATACCCTCACGCTAAACCGTGCCAGTGCTTTCAACGCATTAAGCGACGACATGCTGGCTGCCCTGCAAGCGGCGCTTGACTTTATTGCACTTGATGCAACCGCCCGAGTGGTGGTCATAGCTGCAAGTGGCAAGGCCTTTTGCGCAGGTCATAACCTCAAGGACATGCTGGCGCACCCCGAACTGGCGTACTACCAAAAGCTGTTTGCGCAGTGCACGCGCATGATGCTGTCAATTCAAAACCTGGGTGTGCCGGTGATTGCCAAAGTGCAAGGTTTGGCCACAGCGGCGGGCTGCCAGCTGGTGGCGCAGTGCGATCTGGCCGTAGCCGCCAGCATCGCCAATTTTGGCGTGAACGGGATTGACGTGGGCCTGTTTTGCGCCACACCCAGCGTGCCGTTGACGCGCAACATGCCCGCCAAGCAAGCCATGGAAATGCTGCTGACGGGCGAGTTCATCACGGCTGATGAGGCGCGTGTTCGCGGGCTGGTCAACCGTGTTGTAGCGCTTGAACTGCTGGATACTGAAATGGAAAAATTGGTGCAAACCATCTTGCTTAAACCGCGTGAAGCGATCGCCATGGGCAAGGCGCTGTTTTACAAGCAACGTGAAACAAACATCGAAGCCGCCTACCAGCTGGCAGGCCAAACCATGGCCTGCAACATGACCCACCCTGTCGCACAGGAAGGCGTACAGGCCTTTGTTGACAAAAGAAAACCACAATGGCCAGCGTGAGTATTTTCAGTATGTTGAGCCTGGGCACGATATTCCCGCCGGGTTTGCTGTCAGGCTCGGCTGCCTACCCCAAGCGGCGGATTGACAACCTGGACGAATGGCTGGCCGCATTAACGCAGCCGACCGCCCTGATTGAATTTGGCATTCTTGTGGCTTGTGCCCTGTTGTCCTGGGGTGTGGTGCGCCTGGTGCGAAAGGCCAGCGGCAACACAGACGAATCGTCCATCTTTTTTGGCAAACGCATTGCCGATGGCGTGATGTTTCCGTTGCTGCTTTTGCTACTGGCTTATACAGCCAGCGTGTTTGCGTCGCGCGTGTTTCCACTGGCGGTGTTCAAGGTGGCCATTCCTGTCCTGCTGTCGCTGGCGGTGATTCGGTTAGGTGCCAAGGTGCTGCAAGTAGCCTTCAATAATGCGCCTTGGGTGCGTGTGCTGGAGCGGTCCATTTCATGGCTGGCCTGGCTGGCCATGCTGCTGTGGGTCAGCGGCTTGCTGCCTGTGATTTTGCAAGAGCTTGACGATATCAAATGGAAAATGGGCAGCACCACGCTGTCGGTGCGCAACCTGCTTGAAGGCGCGCTGACTGCCGGGGTGGTGATACTGATCACGCTCTGGATATCGTCGGCGATTGAGTCCAGGTTACTGCGTACCGCCACAGGCGGTGAGTTGTCTCTGCGCAAAGCGGTCAGCAATGCCACGCGTGTGGTGCTGGTTTTTATTGGCCTGTTGCTGGCGCTGTCGGTGGTGGGCATTGATTTGACGGCACTGTCGGTGCTGGGTGGTGCGATTGGTGTGGGTGTGGGCTTTGGCCTGCAAAAGCTGGCGGCCAATTACGTCAGCGGCTTTGTCATCCTGGCTGAGCGCAGTGTGCGCATTGGCGACAACGTAAGAGTTGATAATTTTGAAGGATTGATCACTGACATTCGCGCGCGCTACACCGTGGTACGTGCCTTGTCCGGCCGCGAATCCATTGTGCCCAACGAGATGTTCATCAGCAACCGGATTGAAAACCTCTCTCTGGCAGATTTGCAAATCCTCCAATCGACCGTCGTGTCAGTCGGCTATGACAGCGATGTCGAACTGGTGATGCGTTTGCTAAGTGACGCTGCACTTGCGCAAGAGCGTGTTTTAAAAGACCCTGGGCCCGCTGTCCACCTGACCAATTTTGGCGCCAGCGGCCTGGAGTTCACACTCAATTACTGGATGATCGACCCTGAAAATGGTCAGCAAAATCTGCGTTCGCTGGTTAATCTGGCCGTGCTTGCTGCGTTGCGGAAAAACGGCATTGAAATACCGTTTCCGCAGCAGGTTGTTCACAACTTGCCAAATGCGAAACCAGATGAAAAACCGGATGTAACTAGTGATACGCCTCCAAAGTGACTTTAAATAGAACGACCGTTCTTTTTTCTGTAAACTAGAGCACTTCAATCCCGATTTAAATCCTGTAACCATGCAGACGCATAGAATGCGGGTTTACCTTTACGTCAACGTCAACTAACTATTCCTGGAGCCGCGCAATGAAGGTTTTGGTCCCCGTCAAACGTGTCGTCGATTACAACGTCAAAGTCCGTGTCAAATCGGACGGTACCGGCGTTGACATCGCCAACGTCAAAATGAGCATGAACCCGTTTGACGAAATTGCTATTGAAGAGGCCACACGCCTCAAAGAAAAAGGCGCAGTCACCGAAGTTATCGCCGTGAGCTGCGGCGTTTTGCAGTGTCAGGAAACGCTGCGCACCGCCATGGCCATTGGCGCAGACCGCGCTATTTTGGTAGAGACGGGCGAAGAATTGCAGCCGCTGGCCGTGGCCAAACTGCTCAAAGCGCTGGTTGACAAAGAGCAGCCTCAGCTCGTCATTCTGGGCAAGCAGGCCATCGACGATGACTGCAACCAGACCGGTCAAATGCTGGCCGCCTTGCTGGGTTGGCCGCAAGCCACGTTTGCATCGAAAGTCGAAGTGGCAGACGGCGTCGCAAAAGTCACCCGTGAAGTCGATGGCGGTCTGGAAACCCTGTCACTGACGCTGCCAGCCATCATCACCACCGACCTGCGCCTGAACGAGCCGCGTTACGTCACGCTGCCCAACATCATGAAGGCCAAGAAAAAGCAGCTCGACAACTTCAAACCTGAAGACCTGGGTGTGGACGTCAAGCCGCGCATCAAAACCCTCAAGGTCAGTGAGCCGCCCAAGCGCAGCGCGGGTATCAAGGTGGCTGATGTGGCTGCACTGGTTGATAAATTGAAAAACGAAGCAAAGGTGATCTAAATGTCCGCACTTGTCATAGCCGAACACGACAACGCCAGCATCAAGCCGGCCACCCTGAACACCGTGACTGCCGCTGCCCAATGCGGCGGTGATGTTCACATTCTGGTCGCAGGCAAAGGTGCTGAAGCTGCTGCCAATGCTGCATCCGCCATTGCAGGCGTGGCCAAAGTCATTCACGTTGAAGGTGACCATTTCGCCCACGGCCTGGCTGAAAACATGGCGGCGCAGATTCTGTCCATCGCTTCAAACTACTCACACATCCTGTTCCCCGCGACTGCATCAGGCAAGAACATCGCGCCCCGTGTGGCCGCAGCGCTTGATGTCGGCCAGATTTCCGACATCACCAAAGTCGATGCGCCGGATACCTTTGAGCGCCCCATCTATGCAGGCAATGCCATTGCCACTGTGCAAAGCCTGGATGCAACCAAAGTCATTACCGTGCGTACCACCGGCTTTGACCCTGCGGCGGCTACTGGTGGCAGTGCAGCCGTCGAAGTGCTGGCTGGCGTGGCCGACAGCGGTAAAACCACTTTTGTCGGCTCAGAAATTGCCAAAAATGACCGGCCAGAGCTGACTGCCGCGAAAATCATTGTGTCCGGTGGCCGGGCTCTGGGTTCAGCTGAAAAATTTAACGACATCATGACGCCGCTGGCCGACAAGCTGGGCGCTGCGCTGGGTGCTTCACGCGCAGCAGTCGACGCAGGCTACGCACCCAACGACTGGCAGGTTGGCCAGACTGGCAAGATCGTGGCGCCGCAGTTGTACATTGCCGCAGGTATATCGGGTGCCATCCAGCACCTGGCCGGCATGAAGGACAGCAAAGTCATTGTTGCCATCAACAAGGACGAAGAAGCACCGATTTTCAGTGTGGCTGATTATGGTTTGGTGGCCGACCTGTTTGCTGCTGTACCTGAGCTGACGGCTGCGCTGTAAGCGCTTTCGTGGTTAACCTGCAGCTGATTGCAGCTGATTGCTGCAGGTTAATCAGGCGTATTGAAATAATCGAACGATCTAGACAACACATGACCTACAAAGCCCCCCTCAAAGACATGCTGTTCAACATTCAGCACATTGCTGACATTGAGCAGGTTGCCAAAATTCCTGGCTTTGAAGATGCGGGCTTTGACACGGCGCAGGCGGTGCTGGAAGAATGTGCCAAGTTCAATGAAGGTGTGCTGGCGCCACTGAACTGGGCGGGCGACATCAACCCATCGAGCTTTAAAAACGGCGTGGTCACCACCACACCGGGGTTTAAAGAAGCCTTCAAGCAATACGCCGAAGGCGGCTGGCAGGCGCTGCAACATCCTGCTGAATATGGCGGACAGGGCTTGCCTAAAACCATTGGTGCGGCCTGCGGTGAAATGTTGAACTCGGCCAACATGAGCTTTGCCCTGTGCCCGTTGCTCAGCGACGGTGCGATTGAGGCGCTGCTCACGGCAGGCAGTGATGAGCTCAAAGCCACGTATCTTGAGAAATTGATCAGCGGACAGTGGACGGGCACGATGAACCTGACCGAGCCACAAGCAGGCTCAGACCTGGCTGCTGTTCGCTCACGCGCCGAGCCGCAGGCCGATGGCACGTACAAGGTGTTTGGCACCAAGATTTACATCACCTACGGTGAGCACGATATGGCCGACAACATCGTCCATCTGGTGCTGGCCCGCGTGACGGGTGCGCCTGAAGGCGTGAAGGGCATCAGTCTGTTTGTGGTGCCCAAATTCATGGTGGGCAAAGACGGCTCGCTGGGCGCGCGCAACGACGTGCATTGCGTCAGCATTGAGCACAAAATGGGCATCAAGGCATCGCCAACTGCCGTGCTGCAATATGGTGACAACGGCGGTGCGGTGGGTTATATCGTCGGGCAGGAAAATCGTGGCCTGGAGTACATGTTCATCATGATGAACTCTGCCCGCTACGCCGTTGGCATGCAGGGCATTGCGGTGGCCGAGCGCGCTTACCAAAAAGCGGTGAGCTTTGCCAAAGACCGCGTGCAGAGCCGCCCGGTCGATGGCTCCATCAAAGCCAGTGCCCCCATCATTCACCACCCCGATGTCAAACGCATGCTGATGACCATGCGCGCCTACACCGAAGGCTGCCGCGCCATGGCCAGCGGCGCAGCAGCGGCCTATGACGCCAGCCATCACCACCCTGATGCAGAGGTGCGCAAGCAAAACCTGGCGTTTTATGAATTCATGGTGCCGCTGGTCAAAGGCTACAGTACCGAGATGAGTCTTGAAGTGACATCGCTGGGCGTGCAGGTCCATGGCGGCATGGGGTTTATTGAAGAAACCGGCGCGGCACAGTATTACCGTGACGCGAAAATTTTGACGATTTACGAAGGCACGACAGCCATTCAGGCCAACGACCTGATTGGCCGCAAGACCATGCGCGACGGTGGTCAGACAGCCAAGGCCATCGCCGCACAAATAGCTGTGACCGAAAGCGAACTGGCAAGCCAGGGCAGTGCCGACGCACTGGCTGTGGCCAAGCGCCTGAAAGCCGCGCGGCTGGCCTTGATTGACGTGATTGAGTTTGTCGTGGACTTTGGCAAGAACAGCCCCAACGCCGTCTTTGCTGGCAGCGTGCCCTACCTGATGCTGGCAGGCAACGTGGTGGCGGGCTGGCAAATGGCCCGTTCATTGCTGGTGGCGCAAGAGCAACTGGCCAAGGGCGTAGATGTTGACTTCATGAAAGCCAAAATCACCACCGCCCGTTTTTACGCCGACCATTTGCTGACCAAGGCCCCCGGCATGCGCGACAGCATTGTTGAAGGCGCAGATTGCGTGACAGCGCTGGCGCTTGAAGCATTCTGATTCTTGTCATGGCGGGCTCGACCCGCAATCCACAGCACGATAAACGCCACCGATGAAAGTCATGGATCCCGGATCAAGTCCGGGATGACAAACCTTAAATCAAAAGAAGTTAACAATGTCCAAACTGCCCGCACCTCTCAACAACTTGCCACTGCCCATCATTGGCTCGCCTCTGTTCATCATCAGCAACCCCAAAATGGTCATTGCCCAGTGCATGGCCGGGGTGGTCGGCTCCATGCCCGCGCTCAATGCACGGCCTGCCGAGCAGCTTGAAGAGTGGCTGATTGAAATCACCGAAGCCCTGGCCGCCTACAACAAGGCCAACCCCGACAAACCCGCCGCGCCATTCGCCATCAACCAGATCGTGCACAAGTCCAACGACCGCCTGGCGCACGACATGGCCATGTGTGTGAAGTACAAGGTGCCCATCATCATCACCAGCCTGGGCGCGCGCGAAGACATCA
>JANOWR010000083.1:0-10363 GCA_031417995.1 Polaromonas sp.
CGTCAGAACTGGGTATTCAATATAGCCAGCGTCCAGGCACCGATTGCCGCGACTGCCTTGCTACTGGACATCACCAGCCACGCCAACAATGCACAAGTCAGCGGCGGAGCCATCACTGTCCGTGGCCGCACTGCACCTGACACGAAAGTGGATATTCAGACTCAGGTGGTTGCCTCGCTTGCCGGTTTTTTTGGAATCAACCAGGCGGTGAGCAGTCAGTCTGTGCGTTCAGATGCTGCCGGAAATTTCTCTTTCACTTTCCAGGCTCAAATTCCTGTTCCCGGTGCCCGTTATGAGTCCACCATCACGGCGACCAAGGGTGATCAGACACGTGAAACCAAATTGGTGTTGTTCCATCAGCGCTAGGTTAATCGTCTGCTTATTTGAAGCAGCTTGAAAAGGGTGGCCATGGCCACCCTTTTTTTATGGCTGACAAAACATTAAATGGTGCATTGCACAAAAACAGTGCAGCACCGATTATCCGAAAGAATGTCTAGAGCAATAGCTTTGATTGCTACATTTTTTATAGCTTACTAATCCCATAGTAATTAGCTTAACAAGAAATTTAATTTGTAAGGTGATTCAGGTACAACCAAATTCCAGCTTGGCACAAGTATTGCTCTGCGTAGTGTGAATGACCATCGAAGGTCAATAGTCAGCAGCTTCAACGGCGAAGCTGCGCTTCTTAACGAACAAAGGTGTTCAACCCGACAACACGGTCAGCGTGCTTGTTCGGATTAAACGTCTTTTTTGTTTTTCACATCTCATTTTTAGGGGTTATTGATCGTGACTGAACTGTTGAAACCATCGCTTACTCGTCGCAATGTGTTGGCCGCCGCAGCCGTGAGCGGTGTGGCCATTTGCCCCGCCCTGCGCGCTGTGGTTTACGCCCAGGGCTCAGACGCACCTGAGAAGAAAGAAGTCAAGATTGGCTTTATTCCCCTGACCGATTGCGCATCCGTTGTGATGGCGTCCGTACTAGGCATAGACAAGAAGTATGGTGTCACCATCGTCCCCACGAAGGAAGCCAGTTGGGCCGGCGTGCGTGACAAGCTGGTCAGCGGCGAGCTGGACTTTGCCCACTCGCTGTACGGCCTGATTTATGGCGTTCACGCAGGTACTTCTGGCCCGAAAAAAGACATGGCCGTGCTGATGACGCTGAACCACAACGGCCAGGCCATCACGCTGAGCAAGAAATTGTCTGAAAAAGGTGCCGTTGACGGCCAGTCACTGGCCAAGCTGATGAACACCGACAAGCGCGAATACACCTTTGCACAGACCTTCCCCACCGGCACGCACGCCATGTGGCTGTATTACTGGATGGCGGCCAACGGCATCAACCCGCTGAAAGACGCCAAAGTCATCACCGTCCCCCCACCGCAAATGGTGGCCAACATGCGCGTTGGCAACATGGACGGCTATTGCGTGGGCGAGCCCTGGAACCACCGCGCCATCATTGACGGCATCGGCGTGACCGCCATCACCACGCAGGACATCTGGAAAGACCACCCTGAAAAAGTGCTGGGCACCACGGCAGAGTTTGTCAAAAAGAACCCGAACACCGCACGTGCCGTGACGGCAGCCATTCTGGAAGCAGGCAAATGGATTGACGCCAGCCTGAGCAACAAGACCAAGATGGCAGAAACCATTGCCGACAAGAGTTACGTGAACACCAGCGTCGATGCCATCAACCAGCGCATCCTGGGCCGCTACCAGAACGGCATGGGCAAAACCTGGGACGACCCGAACTACATGAAATTCTCAGGCGACGGCGCGGTCAACTTCCCGTACCTGTCTGACGGCATGTGGTTTTTGACGCAGCACAAGCGCTGGGGTTTGATGAAAGAGCATGTGGACTATCTCGCCATGGCCAAGCAGGTCAACCAGATTGATATTTACAAGCAAGCCGCCACGGCTGCCAAAGTCAGTGTGCCCAAAGACCTGATGCGCAGCAGCAAGATGCTGGACGGCGTGGTGTGGGACGGCAAAGACCCTGCCAAGTACGCAGACAGCTTCAAAGTCAAAGCCTGATTTCAAACAACTCTAGGAGCACACCATGGTCGCTGCTGTTTTTCATGAAGTCAACAACTCAGGTGGCGCGTCAAGCGCTACACATTCAGGAGCTACTCGCGCCCATAAAAAGGGGGCTACAGACTCAAAAGATATGCAAAACATTGAAAAAATAGGCCCTGGGACGGTTTTCAAGCCACGGCGCGACATGTCCTTCCTGTGGCAAGGCATCATGCCGCCCGCACTCGGCTTTGGCCTGCTGGTGTTGTTGTGGATGGCGATATCCATCACCAGCAAGGACAGCATTCCATCGCCCAGCGCCACATTTACCCAGGCCGTCACGATTTTCAGCGACCCGTTTTACAGCAAAGGGCCGAACGATCAAGGCATTGGCTGGAACATCTTGTCATCGCTCAAGCGGGTGGCAATGGGCTTTGGCCTGGCAGCCATTGTGGGCATTCCCGTGGGTTTCATGATTGGGCGCTTCAATTTCTTGAGCAATATGTTCAACCCGCTGATCAGCCTGCTACGCCCGGTGTCCCCACTGGCCTGGTTGCCAATTGGATTGCTGGTGTTCAAAGGTGCCAATCCAGCGGCCATCTGGACGATTTTTATCTGCTCCATCTGGCCCATGATCATCAACACGGCGGTGGGTGTGCAGCGCGTGCCGCAAGACTACATGAACGTGGCACGGGTGCTGAATCTGTCTGAATGGAAAATTTTCACGGAAATTTTGTTCCCCGCCGTGCTGCCCTACATGCTGACCGGTGTGCGGCTGGCGGTGGGTACAGCCTGGCTGGTGATTGTGGCGGCTGAAATGCTGACAGGCGGCGTAGGCATTGGCTTTTGGGTCTGGGACGAGTGGAACAACCTGAACGTCAAAAACATCATCATCGCAATTTTTGTGATTGGCATTGTGGGTTTGCTGCTGGAGTTTGCGCTGATCAAAATCGCCACCGCATTTACTTTTGAAGAGGTGAAATCATGAGCGACTCCTTAAGCACCAAGTACATCGAAATTCAAAACGTTGAACAAACCTTCAAAACCAAAAAAGGCCCGTTCTGCGCACTGAAAAACATCAACCTCACGGTGGCCAAGGGAGAGTTTGTAGCGCTGATTGGCCACTCGGGTTGCGGCAAGTCTACGCTGCTCAATTTGATTGCCGGGCTGACAACACCCACCGAAGGCAGCCTCATATGCGCCAACCGCGAAATCTCTGGCCCAGGGCCGGAGCGCTCGGTGGTGTTTCAAAACCATTCACTGCTGCCCTGGCTCACGTGCTTTGAAAACGTCTACCTGGCGGTCGAGCGCGTCTTCAGCGCCACGGAAAGCAAAGCCCAGCTCAAGGCGCGCACCGATGCGGTGCTGGCCATGGTTGGCTTGACGGCAGCAGCCCAAAAACGCCCTGGCGAAATTTCAGGCGGCATGAAGCAGCGCGTGGGCATTGCACGTGCGCTGTCGATGGAACCGAAAGTGCTGCTGCTGGACGAGCCCTTTGGCGCACTCGATGCGCTGACCCGCGCCAAGCTGCAAGACGAACTCTTGGGGATCGTGCACAAAACCCAAAGCACGGTGGTGATGGTGACGCACGATGTCGATGAGGCGGTGCTGCTGAGTGACCGCATCGTGATGATGACCAACGGGCCGAGTGCCACGATTGGCGAAGTACTCAACATTGAGCTGGAGCGCCCACGCAACCGGGTTGATCTGGCTGAAAGTACCCATTACCTCAGATACCGCAAGGCTGTGATTGACTTTTTATACACCCGCCAGGCGCATGTGGAGAAGCTGATCGCCTGAAACCATCTGCACAGATTAAATTTAGTGCCACGGCCAAACCTGGCACGAATATCGCAATGCCATGGTGAATCATTCACCAAGGTAGGTCATGTCAGGTTTCAAAGCATTTTTGCGCAGCGGTCACGCACCTACATTGGGCGCTGCATTTTTGTATTTTTCTTTTTCATGCTGCATTTGGGTGCTCAACGGTGCGATGGCACCATTCATCTCTGAAACTTTCAATCTAAGCCCTGCGCAAAAGGGTTTGATGCTGTCCATCCCCATCATTGCAGGGGCGCTGATGCGCTTCCCACTGGGCTTGCTGTCGCAATACATTGGCCGCAAAAACGCCACACTGGTTGAAATGGCGTTGATTGCCGCTGCCATGCTGTTCGGGTTTTTCTTTGTCAAAACCTTCAACGACCTGCTTGCCATGGGCGTGCTGCTGGGCATTGCCGGGGCCAGTTTTGGGGTGGCGTTGTCGCTGGGTTCGGGCTCTTTCCCGGCACGCCACAAAGGCCTGGCCATGGGCCTGGTAGGCGCTGGCAATGTGGGCACTGCTGTGTCGGTGCTGGTCGCGCCGCCGCTGGCACAGGCCTTCGGCTGGACGGCCGTTTACGGTATGGCGGCTTTGGCCATCAGCATACCCATGGTGGTCATGGTTGTGTTTGCCAAAGAACCCGCCGACCTGGACAAACACGCGACCTTCAAACAACACATTGCCTGCCTGTACGAAAAAGATGGCTGGGCTTTCAGCCTGATTTATGCCGTGACATTTGGCGGCTTTATCGGCCTGGCGACTTTCTTGCCCACCTACTACTACGACCAGTTCTCCGTCAGCAAAGTACAGGCCGGGCAGCTCACCATGCTGGCCGCATTTATGGGCGCGGCACTGCGGGTGTTCGGCGGCTGGATATCGGACCGCCTCGGCGGCGTCAACACACTGACAGCGGTGCTTGTCATCATCGCCATCACGCTGGTGGCTTGCGGCTTTGCAGGCCAATCACTGGCCGCTACCACGCTGCTGGTGATGCTGTGCTTTTCAGCCTTGGGCGCAGGCAACGGCGCGGTGTTTCAACTCGTGCCACTGCGCTGGCCCATGGCCACAGCAGTAGCAGGGTCGATGATTGGCGAGATAGGCGCACTGGGCGGCGGCCTGGTGCCCAACGCGATGGGCTTGTCAAAGCAATACGCTGGCAGCTACATGTGGGGCTTTTTCTTTTTTGCAGCACTGTCGCTGTGCATGCTGGTCATGCTGCGGGTCATGCAACTCCGCTGGACAAGAACCTGGGCTGAAAAGGGAGGCCGCGCACGTAGTGCGTGATCTGCGCAGCAGATAAGCGCGTAGCGCTTGGCCTAATTTTCGCCGCAGGCAAAAAGGCGGGCGAGCGCGTATCGCTTAGGAGCGTAGCGACAAAAAGCGCAGAGCGCTTTCCCAGTTTCAAGGGTAGTAAAGCTGGTCCAGCCGCGCGGCCTCGGTGTAGATAGACGGCAGCACCAGCTTGCGCGCGCGCAATACGCCTGCGCGCATGGCAACGCTGTAATGGGTGCTTGGGGTGATGGGCGGCGGCGCATCGCCTGGCTTGGCTTTTAACCACTGCAGCGCGCTGGCGCTGGCAACCTCGCCCATAGCCCTGGCAGACGGCGCCACACTGAGCCCGCCACCGTATGCCACATAGCTGATGCCGGTGCCCAGCGGAAGTGGTTTTGAATGGTGCTCAAGCCAGTCAATAATGTCGGCAGGTGCCACCACGGCGGTTTGTGTGGGGCTGGTTTGCAGGCCGTTGTACGACAGCACCAAAACGGCATCGGCCTTGCCGTCCATCGCCTTGACGGCGCTTTGCCAGGCAGAAAAATCATTTGAGGCATGCACCGCCACCAGGCTGTGCGGTGCCCAGCCAAATGACTGAATCTGCTTGAGTTGCCCTGCGCCAGTGGGGCTGCTGTCGGTCAACACAGCCAGCCGCGCGGGCAGCCCCTGCCGGGCTTGCAACAACAACTCACCCATGGCGGCCAGTGGCAGCGTTTCAACCACGCCCGTTACGTTGGCAGCGCCCACATAACCATAGGCTTGCGGGTCCTGGTCGATTGCGGCAAATACCAGTTTGGGCCGGGTACGCCCCGCAAAGTGTCGCATCACGTAGTGCTGGGCTTCGTCGTCCACCGCAATCACGACATCCGGGTCAAACTGCCCGATGGCCCTGAGGCCCAGTTGTGCAGCGTCAAGGCGGTGCTCTTCATCGGGCAGCGTGTCTATGCCAAGGTAGTGCCAGCGGACCGACATCGGTTGCCGGTTTTTGTCCAGCACACGGTGTATGCCTTCATCCATTTTTTTAACTGTTGAAGACTCGCGGTCCGAGCTTTGCAGCACCAGCATGCGCGGTTTGGTGAAGTTGAACGCCCCCATCATGAGCAGCGCCACCAGCAAAAAAGCAGCCGTCAGGACGGCGATGATGCCTTTTTTCATACCAGCCCCAGCCATTGCCAATACGGAATTGAAAGATAGGCTGCCACCAGTCGCGACAGGTTCATCCAGTGGTTGTAACGCATGAAATCTGAGTGTCTGTAGTAACGGCCCAACCCACTGCCCTTGACCTGAAGGTATGCTGAACTTTGATAAGGCATGAACCAGATGTCGCTGAACATGGCGGTCAAAAACACCACCACCCAGGGGTTGATAAATTGCGCCTGCGCAATAGGCAGCAGCACCACAGCAGCCACGACCATGCCGGCCGTGATCGGTAACACCAGGCGCAGCAGCAGCGTCACAACCAGTGCCACAGGTATAAACCAGACGATCTGGCCACCGACAAAATCAAACGCATGCCCTGCTGAACGCGCCAGGGCAGCGTCCAGCCCCAGATAGCTGATGCTCCGGCTCAGGCCGTCCAGGCTGAGCAAAAAGAAAATCATCGGCCAGTCGATTTTTTGCTGAAAGTCTTTTTTGCTCAGCAGGCCCATCAGCAGCAAACCCACCAGCAAAAATGCCGCCAGCCAGGCGGGGGATATCTGGTGCCAGTCAACGGTGCCTGCACCCACCAGAAAAAACACGAACCCGATCAAAGCCGCTTTTTCAGGCTTTGTCATGGTGCCCAGCAGTTGCAGTTGACGCGTCAAAAGAAGCTTGGGCAGTGCGACGATAACGCCTCGCCCAAAACACAGGCGCGTCACCAGAAAATGAAAGGCTGTCACGCACACAACGGCAACACCTGCTGCCACCAGCCAGAACAGGCCCTGAAATTGGTCCTGTAATTGCACAGGCAACATGCCAAACACGGTGAGGTTCGATGACTTGCTTGTCAGCAGCATGGGCGACATCAGCATGGCGCCTGAAAAGGTGGCAGCCATCAGAGCCGTCGCTGCGCGACTTTTTGCAGCCACGCCAAGCCCCTCCACCATGTCGCGGTAAAAAGGCAAGACCATGGACAAGCGCGCATTGCCCGACGGCATGATGGGCGACAAAATATAGCCCGACAGCAACAACGCTGTGCGGTGCCAAAACGGCGTATCAGGCAGCCATATCAGCAGCCACAGCATGAAGCGGTAGCTCAAACCCGAGCTGGCAATAACCGCTGCCAGCGCGTACACGCCGACCAGCGTCATGAGCGTTCTGGATGAAAACCCGGCCAGTACAACCTCAGGCGGCACCAGGCCCACCACCAGCACGCCCGTGATGGCTACCAGCGGCGGCACAAATTCATCGGCCAGATTAAACAGCCACATCAGCACGGTGGCTGACAAAATGGCCGTGAACAAGGCGGCCTCTACCACCAGACCAGCGCTGCTGGCCAAAAAGTAAATGGCGGGAGGCACAAAAATGACGCTAAACCAGCCTGCCTTCTCAGCGAATGTTGCAGTCTTTTCTTTTTTTTGGGGTTTGCCGGCTGAATCCAAATGCGCTAAAAATGGCTC
Source organism: Polaromonas sp. (assembly GCA_031417995.1). Lineage (GTDB taxonomy): Bacteria > Pseudomonadota > Gammaproteobacteria > Burkholderiales > Burkholderiaceae_C > Polaromonas. The sequence goes on from JANOWR010000083.1 coordinate 7,702, forward strand.
ACCACTCACATAGCCCATCAAGCTCTGCCAGGCCTGCGTGGACAAGGCAGGTGCAGTAGCAGCCAGCTCGTGCAGCGCATTGCGCGCCATACGAATGGCACGGACCGGGCTGCTGGCCGTCACGCTGCACAGGTAGGTGGCGGCATCCGTGGCAGCTTCTTCACCGCAACGCCCTTCGGTCAATGCCAGCACACGCCCGGCAGGCGTCGTCAGTTGCAGGCTGCCACTTTCAATCAGGTACAAAAACTCGGCTGGCGTACCGGCAACATACAACTGCTCGCCCTCGGCAAATTCAACCGCCTGCAAACCACCCAACAACCGGGCCAACTGGCTGCCCGACAAAGGAGCAAACAACGCATCAAGCCGCAAACGGGTGATGTGATCAGGCGCTGTGCTGGCAGGCATGGTGTTACCCGGCTTGAAGCATGGCTGCCATGCGCTGATGAATGATGTTCATGGCTTTTAACGGCCGGACCATGACCTTGAATTCAACAATCTGACCAGCGCTGTTCCACTTGATCAGATCAACACCGTTAACCAGTACGCCATCCACCTCAGTCTCAAATTCCAGCATGGCATCTGAGTCGCCAACGATCTCCCGCACATAGCGAAAGCTTGGGTTAAAGAACACATGGAAGGCGGCACTCAGGTACATGACCGTTATCTTCTTGCCGCGCTGCGGTGTGTGAACCACCGGCGAGTAAAACACCGCATCGTCAGCGATTAATGCGTTCAGGCCAGACGGGTCTTGCGAGCGAACAAGGTGATGCCAGGTGTCGAGAGCAGGTGCGGTCATGGGGGGCCTTTGTTGTTTTGTGGGGTGTTTGACGTGAAGCTCAGCGGTGCGCGCCGGCAGCGCGCTCAGGCTTTCAAGGATTCTGGATAACCGTTACTGGCTGGTCCACCGTGCCGGCATACACCACAATGATCTCGGCGGGTACAGCACCATCATTGATGCCGTAATGCGCCATGTTGACAATTTCGATGATGGGGTCACCTGCTTTGAGTTGCAACACTGCGCCGTTTGAGGTTTCTATTTTCAGCTGGCCCGTCAGCAGCACACCGGCATTGATGACCGGATGAAAATGCAAGGGAAGGCGCGCGCCGGGCGCAATGCTGATGCGCAGAATCGTGATCTCTGGCTGCGTCACTGGATAAGCGGGCAGACGTTTGCCATCCCAGCTGTTGGTGCTTTGAACCAGTTTTGTAACCACGATGGCCTGTTGGCCAGCAACGCCTTGGCCCACGTTAGACGCACAGCCAGCCAGCACAGAAAGCAGACTGAACGCAGCCAAACGTAAAAACAGGGTAATTCGCATCGTCATGTTGTGGCCTGCTGTCTGAATCAAGTGGTGAGATAACCCGCAAGGATACCAACAGCGCTACGCCGGGTCAGCAGGTCGGCGCAGCAGACATACCCAGGCAAAAAACAGCATGAACACAAAGTCGTTCAGCCCGTAAATACTGAAAAAAGCCCCGGCAAACATGTCCTTGGCATAAAGCTGAGCCAAACTGTTTTCTGACAGCCACATCGCCCAGACAACAACATACACCAGCTTTTCGACAGCAAAAGCAGCCGCCAGCCATTTGATTTTGGCGGTGATGGCCGCAGTTCCCAGATAGGCTAGCCCCCAAACGGCAATCATGACCAGCCCAAAGTTAGACATGACCACCGGGTCAGCGTTGTTGATGGTCACATTGGTAAAGCCACGCGAAAACACCAGAACACCGCCAATGTTCATCAAGCCAGCGGCGACGAATCCGTTTTTCACCAGGTTTTTGGTCATGTGTTTTCCTTCATGTTTGGGGACTTGAGGTCGTGAGATTAATTGGAGTCTGACCCCGATTAGCTGTGACCCCGATTAGCTGCCGATTAGCGGTGTGACCCCGATTAGCGGTGCCATGAGAGTCTGACCCCGATTGTTTCGTGCCAAAACGCCCATCCGATCTGACGGTCAGTGCTGCTCGCTTTGGCGTTGTAATGGGCGCGCGCTGCGACTCCCATCATCAAATACTTCATGCCAAACACAGGCTCAGCACGAACAGCAAGACGGAGCTTATGTCGCGCAGTGAGATGCTGTTCATGTCGGTCTAACGTCGCCCATGAGCGGCCGAGCAAGCGGGCGAAGCCCGCTTGCGAAGGTCCGTCTCGATGGGCCGGTTAGAGAGCATCAGCGCGATTCCGCCTTGACAGTACCCCGAAGGCCCGCTCGTTCTGCGGCGCGCGTAACTAGTCCCTGGGAATTTGCGTCCTCGACGAACTTTCGCATGTAGGACATGCCTTGATCACGACCCTTGGGAATCGCGATAGCCAAGTGTTCAACTCCCCATCGACCGTCGAGAACACGCGAGCCAGGCAGACTTTCGGCCATTTCAAAGAGGATCGCCTTGTTTGTAGCGAATGCCTCCAACTTTCCCTGTGAGAGCATTTCGACGGCGGCCTTGAGCGTAGGGGCCGGGATCACAGCAGCGTTTTTCAATTGGCCGGGGAGCGTACTTTGCGAAGTACTCCCTTGCGTGACGCCTACGCGACTCCCCGCTCGATCGATGTCAGCGACTGTTGAGAGTGCGGAGCCGGGGGGTACCAAATAACCGAGCTCAATGGAAAGGAGCGGCTGGGTGAAGTCGACATCTTTCGCACGCGCTGGAGTGGCATTGCTAA
>JANOWR010000084.1:0-53354 GCA_031417995.1 Polaromonas sp.
CCTGCCGCGTATCGCGCCGGCCTGTACTTGTCCGACCGATGTCCAACCCGCGGCAAAAACCCCCTCAACGACGGTCGCACACCCACGCCGCAATCGTTCCGTTATCGAAATTAACTGACTCCCGCCTTGCGCCCCGCCCGCACCAGCGCCAACATCTCGTCATGACAATCAAAATCGGCATCGCCGGCATCGCCGGCCGCATGGGAACCCTGCTGACCGAGGAGGCCATCGCCGCCGGCGCCACCCTCTCCGGCGGCATCGACGCCCCCCGCAAAACCCTGCCCGCCACCGCCGGCAGCTTCGCCGACATCGCCGCCCTCGCCGCCGCCAGCGACGTCATCGTCGAATTCACCCACGCCAGCGCGATTGCCGCCCACGCCGCCGCCATGGCCAAAACCGGGAAAGCCTGGCTCATCGGCACCACCGGCCTGTCGCTCGCCGAAGAAACCGCCCTCGCCGAAACCGCCAAATTCATCCCGGTCATGTACGCCCCCAACTACTCCCCGGGCGTCGTCCTGCTGCTGTCGCTCGCCGAACGCATGGCCGCCGCCCTGCCGGCCGAAACCTACGACGCCGAGATCGTCGAGATGCACCACCGCCAAAAGGTCGACGCCCCCTCCGGCACCGCCGTCGGCATCGGCCGCGCGGTGGCGAGGGGTCGCGGCGTAAAACTGGAAGACGTCACCGAATCCGGCCGCGACGGCCATACCGGCGCGCGCGCCACCGGCGCCATCGGCTTCGCCGCCCTGCGCGGCGGCCAGATCGTCGGCGAACACACCTTGTCCTTCACCGCGGCCGGCGAACAGATCACCCTCTCCCACCGCGCCATGGACCGCCGCGCCTTCGCCACCGGCGCCATCCGCGCCGCAATCTGGGTCGCCGGCCGCAAGCCCGGGCTCTACGACATGATGGACGTCCTCGAAATGCGGTTGACGATGGACCGCGAAGGCATTCGCCGCCTGGCCGCTGAAACATTGGGCCTGCCCACCAGCCCCTATGTGTTTTGTGACTCGCTGGCCGAGCTGCAGGCCGCCATCGACAGCAAAATTGGTTACCCCTGCATCGTCAAACCCGTGATGAGTTCATCCGGTAAAGGCCAAAGCAAAATCGCCGGGCCATCAGATGTGAAGACCGCATGGGACTACGCCATGGCCGGTGGCCGCGTCAGCCACGGCCGCGTGATTGTTGAAGGCTTCATTGACTTTGACTACGAGATCACGCAGCTCACCGTGCGCGCCATGGGCGGAAGCGGGGAAGTTGAAACCCATTTTTGCGAACCCATAGGCCACATCCAGGTCAGCGGCGACTATGTAGAAAGTTGGCAGCCGCACCCCATGCGCGAAGCGGCATTAAAACGCAGCCGCGACATCGCCAAAGCCGTCACAGACAACCTGGGTGGCCAGGGCGTGTTTGGTGTCGAGCTTTTCGTCAAAGGCGACGACGTCTGGTTCAGCGAAGTCAGCCCCCGCCCCCACGACACCGGCATGGTCACCATGTGTACCCAAGTACAAACCCAGTTTGAATTGCACGCCAGAGCCATCCTGGGCTTACCCGTCAACACCGCCCTGCGCACACCAGGTGCCAGCGCTGTCATCTACGGCGGGGTAGAGGCCAAGGGCATCGTGTTCGATGGCGTGGCCGACGCACTGCGCGTGCCCAACACCGATATTCGCCTGTTCGGCAAACCAGAAAGCTTTGTCAAACGCCGCATGGGCGTGGTGCTGGCTTTTGATACAGATGTGCAGGTGGCGCGGGTGAATGCGAAGAAGGCGGCGGGGCTTGTAAAGCCGCGCGTGGGTGGCTGAACGCGCGCGCGCCAGCTCATTACTTCCTGGCGCTGGTTTTAAACGAATCACGCAGGGCTTTGCCGCCCATCATTTGTGCATCGGCTGCTTTCTTGACGGCTGCCCCCATGCCAAAAAACTCATGGGTAACGCCAGAATAGACTTTGCGCTGCACCTTGACCCCCGCTTTTTTCAAAGCCGTCTCCAGTAGCGCACCGTCTTCCCGCAACGGGTCAATCTGCGCGTTGATGATGGTGACGGGCGGCAGCCCTGCAAGCTTGGCATTCACAATGTCCAGACGCGGATCCATCTTGTCTGCGGGTTTGGCCAGCAGTTTGTCAACGAACCATTCAATCATGGGTTTATTCAGCGGTTTTGCAGTTTTGCTGTCTTGGTAAGACTTGGTATTTAAATCCCCAGTTTGACCAACCGGGTAAACCGCAAGAATGTGTGTAGGTGCTGTCAAGCCAGCGTCTCGTGATGCTAGAGCTGTCGACAGCGCCAGGTTACCGCCTGCACTTTCCCCAGCCAGTGCCATGCGCTTGGGGTCGCCTTTGATGGACGCCGCATTGGCAATAGCCCATTTGTAAGCGGCCAACGCATCGTCCCACGCTGCCGGGAATTTTGCCTCAGGCGCAAGGCGATAGTCCACTGAAATGACAACCGCTTGCGCCTGTTTTGACAACCCACGCGCGCCGCCGTCGTACACCTGCTTGTCAGCAATTACCCACCCACCGCCGTGAAAGTAAACCACGACTGGAAATGGCCCCGCGCCGTCTGGCGTGTAAATGCGCGCCGGTATATTGCCCATCGCACCTTGAATTTCGCGGTCCATACTGGTCACCCCTGGCACCAGCGCAGCAGGCGTCGTGTCTTTGCCCTTTTTCTTCAGCAACGACATCACAGCATCTGTGGGCGTTGGCTGCCTGCGCGCCTCCTCAGGGCTCAGTGTTTCAATCGGCTTGCCACCCAGCAATGCCAATTCATCCAGCACGGCCTGCATGTCGGCATCGGCTTTAAAGGCAGTGCCGTTTTTGGCCATTGTGCTAGGGTCAGCCGAAAGGGCATGCGTCGCGAAAAGCGTTGCCCCCAGTGACAAGCCGCAAGCAACGGCAATCAACAAGCGGGACGGCCTGCGGGTCGCATGTCGAGCATGGGGTGCGGATTGTGGTGCGTAGATCTTCATAGAGACTTTCTGTAAAAGATGGAATAGACCGAAATGGTTGGAAACATTGGTTCCAAGTGGATCTGTTGTGTAGATGAGCCTCAAAATGATTTTGATTGAGCGGCTTCCGCACGACAGTTAAACGACTTTTAACTGTGTCGACTGGCAGGGTCGTCAGCAAACAGGCCGAAGCTGTGTCAGCCCATGGGATTGTGCAGATGCCAAATAGAATTGGGTTAGTTGCGTGTAGACCGCCTCGGTCTGAATGGCCGATTCAGGATTGCGCTTGAGCAATGCCATGTTCAAAGCAGCAATCACCAAATCAGCCGTCAATCTGGAGAAATAATTTTATTTACCAGGTTTCAAGACCACCTTTGTCCATCCATTTTTGCGCTCATCAAAATTTTTATATGCTTCAGGTGCTTGGTCAAGCGGCAATTCATGAGAAATAATCCACGAAGGTTTGGCTTTTCCCGCTTCAATTAAATTGCACAACTTTCTGTTGTAGGCCTTCACGTTGGCCTGCCCTGTTGCAATTTTTTGGCCTTTGATCCAGAAACTGCCAAAGTCAAAAGCCAGTTTTCCTTCTTTTGCCAACTTGTCTTTCGCGCCTGGGTCTTCCGGTATAAATACCCCGACAACGCCAATACCACCGGTGGCTTTTACGGTTTTGACGAGGTTGTTCATCGTTAAATTGGGCACCTCCTCGCGGTGCATATTGCAGCACTGATAGCCCACGCATTCACAACCCCGGTCAGCGCCCTTGCCATCCGTTAGCTCCAGAATGCGCTCTACGCCGCCGCCTTCGGTATCGTCAATGGCAATGGCGCCAATTTCCTTGGCCAGTTTGAGACGGTCTTTGTGGGTGTCAACCACCATGACTTTGCTGGCGCCTTTGAGGTTGGCTGAGTAAGCAGCCATCAGGCCCACTGGACCAGCGCCATATATCACTACCGTGTCGCCCGGGCTCACGCCCGCCAGCTCGGTGGCGTGGTATCCGGTTGGGAAAATATCGGAAAGCATCACGTAATCGCTTTCTTTTTCCTTCCCGTCTGGCGGCAAAACCAGGCAATTGAAGTCGCCATACGGCACGCGTAGAAGTTCAGCCTGACCACCGCTGTACGGGCCCATTCCCGCAAAACCATAAGCGCCTCCTGCAAAACCGGGATTCACCGTGAGGCAATAGCCGGTCAAACCGCGTTCGCAGTTTTCGCAAAAACCGCAACCAATGTTGAATGGCAGGCACACAGAGTCACCCACTTTTACTCTGTCAACGGCTTTGCCGACTTCAATCACGGTGCCTAAATTTTCGTGCCCCAAAATTCGGCCTACCTCCATGTCTGTACGGCCTTCATACATGTGAAGGTCTGAACCGCAAATATTGGTGCTTGTAATTTTCACAAGTACGTCGGTGTGACGTTCAATTTTTGCGTCAGGCACGGTTTTGACCTGAACATCGCGGGGACCGTTATAAACAAGCGCTTTCATCTGAATTTCTCCTTGCTTGAAATCCGTTGTTCAACAAAATTCCAAAATTTATTGCTAGTTTCGGTGTTTTCACAAGTCAGTTCTTCCATCTTTAAATTTCCTTTCAGGTAAATAAATTTGACCGGTTTGGTCTACTTGGCGCGGCTAACTCAACTAACCGCTCAAGAAATTTAATGCGGCCTTGCCTTACCGATTAGTAGGAGGGTTAGTAGCTGTCGCGTAAGAAACGTCCCTGATCCGTGTTGAGCGGCAAGGCACTAACACGTATAAATCATTGGGTAATAAACGGGTCGAGGCCAAAGGTATGGTGTTTGACGGCGTGGCCGACGCGCTGCGGGTACCCAAAAGCGACATCCGCCTGTTTGGTAAACCAGAAAGCTTCGTCAAACGCCGCATGGGCGTAGCGCTGGCTTTTGATGCGGATGTGGAGGTGGCACGGGTCAATGCGAAGAAGGCGGCGGCGATGGTGAAGCCGCGCGCGGCATGATCGCCGACTTTTCGTGCAGGGTGACCCACATGAAGTTTGGCGACTTTAGAAATGGGCGAACGACCGGTTTGGGCCATGAGGAGACATATGCGAATGACGGGTAACCGGCAGCCAATTTGGCTACAGTTAGCCGATCGATCGAGTTTAAATTTCTGTCTGCTCCGAGAGTTCCAAAGAATCTTCGTACTGGAAACTGAAATATGTCAATGAAGGCGGGTCAAGACCAGAGCTTTGCGGTGGGAGATATGTAGGCAGAATTCAGGAAGATTGCGTTGGAGATGGGGGCTGAGGTGGCGTATCCGGTGCCGTAAGGAGGTCTGATAAGAGGAATGCCTGCGGATAGGGACGCTAGGGGACGTTTCAAGACGGACCACTGCGCTTACGTTTCGGTCTTCAGTTCACCCGCTATTGCGGTTAACCACTCTAGCCCAACTAGCGCTGGAGCTGGCATATTGGAGGACCATGCCTCCCCTCAATACGGAGGAGCCGTTTCAGGAAACTATCACTTTCCCGACACTCGCAATCGGACTTGCAAGCGCCATTGTCGAGAGTTAATGTGTTGCGTCGGATGTGTAACTGACGTTATCATCGGTGACATACGCATCCCGGCGTAGAGACATCAATCTTGGAGACCAATATGAGCTTCGTGACTGTGGAACTCTCAATTAACCTAGGTGACAGCAAAGGTCAAGGCAGCCATGAGAAGAAGTGCAAGACGGGAGGGTCCTACATCTGCAGCGCGGATACGCGCGGATGTAATGTGGCTATGAGCGAGGCGGATATCGCCGTCCGAACCTGTATCGGCACGTCGTTCAAGCCAGACGCCATCAAAGCCAGCAGCTCGAGCTCCCCTGTGAGCCCAGAGCTTGCGGCTCTCCGCGCAGCACTGGAAAAGATCCTGGCGAATCACTCGAAGAAATAGCTTGGCTGGTTGGCTCCTTAAGTCGCTCGAAGGGCGATCGTTCCGAACGAACCCAACCATTCACGCTTTTAAGGCCAGTTATTCCAGCGCTTCGTCCAATAGCAGCTTGACGAAGCTAGAAGCGCCGGAAACTTGGCTGGAGTTTTCCGATTCGAACGACGCGTCACGACGGATATTTGTCGACACTCATGTCGCGCGACTCCTCTTTGATCTTGCAAACTCTGGCCCAATTCCAAGAAGGCACTCTAATCGACTGGGCACGGCCCTCGGACCCGCAATCGCGGGTTTGGTTTGCGACGGTCTGGTCGACATCGAGGGTGGGGGCGGCCAATTCGTACACGGCGCGGAAGCGGCCGCGGAACTATTCGGGGACAGGATTCTTGGGGCTGCAACTCCTCGGAGGGGTAACACCGTGAACCTCTCCCTTGCTGCGATCAGCCATGGTCTCCAGCTCAGGCAGCTTGGGGCCTCACGGCTAGCGCGGCGTCTTTATCAATTCAACGCCATTCCGCGGACGTCCTATTGGGAGCGCCGTCTTCCCACCCAGTATCACGTCGCGCACTGGCTAGCCTTGGATTTCGACTCGGAGTGGAAGACGATACTGGGTCGAAAGTACAAACGCCTAGAGTCGTCGAAGAGCGCAAGACACTGGACGACGTGGCAGCATTGCAACCGCATCAACTTCAACGATGCGCGATACAAGATTTATGTCAGCCCCGATCCTCGGGCTCTTCCTGATGTCTTTCAAATTACCGTCCGCACCGCCTGCGCAATGGATGTTCCCTGCTTGAAGATTGGGTCAAGCGTGCAGGACATCCTCAGGCCGGACAAGCTTGTGCTATATCTTGACACGCTTGACGATGTAAAGCGGATAGCGGCCGAGCTCGAGCCAGAGATAGGTGGGGCTGCATCACAGGGCGTTCCATTCACCTCCGAATTGGTCCCATCCGGCCTTATATCCTGGGCTATCGATCCGCCGACGGAAAAGGAAACCGATCTTCTTGGCAGATACAGTTGGAGAACCCTCGTTTCCGAATGCCTTGCGAGAGCGCTCGTAAACACGCCGGCTCACGTTCCACACGCCGAAGGTGTGGATTTTGCACTCAAGCGCCTTCAACTCGAAGGAGTGGATCCGGACACATGGGAGGCTACGATTCAATGACTAATGCGGATTCATCCCGTTTGATCCTGGCTTCATCGGTCGAGATTGAACGCGTGACTGAGTTTCCAGTGTCTCTTCAGGAGCGAATGGATGCCGCAGAAACCGATTTCATTGTCTCCGATCATCAATCGCGATCACCGTCAATTCGTGTAGATGATGAGACAGCGCAATTCCTAGAACTCTTTCGCGAGCCGAAGTCGATACTTGACGCCGTTATAGCTCATTGCGGACGTTATGGCAAGAATCCACTGACGATCCTCGATGAAGCTTATCCGCTTGTGGTTTCGATGCGCAATCGAGGGCTGATGATCGATTCGGCGTCCGAAGCTGCGACAGGTACTGTAAGCGGACTGCTTCGTGCGGGAGAGAGGCTGGGGGAGGTTGAGGTGCTCGACTGCGTTCACGCCGTCAAGGACACGATGATCTACATGGGGCGCAAGTCAGACGGCACGCCTGTAATTGTGAAATGCTGCGTCGGCGAGAACTCAAACTTTGGGGTCCGCTCGCTGCAACGCGAACTTGATGCTCTGCGCGATTTGACTTCGGCGGTGCCGGTGCCCGCTATCGTCGATTTTGAGATCAGTCTTGGGCGTGCCTACATCGTCCTCGAACAAATCGATGGACGCGATGTTGCAATCTTCTCGCGAGATCAAAGCCTGACCGGGGACCTACGCATGCAGGCGGCAATTGCGCTTGTTGATGCCTACGCGCGGTTGCACGAGGCCGGATACCTTCACGGGGACGTCAATCAAGGCAACGCTTTGGTCCGTGCGGACGGGTCTGTCTGCCTCGTCGATTTTGGAAACGCAGTACCTTTGCGCGACGTTGTCGAAGCGCCGCATGACAGGGTGGGAGTAGTTTCTTGCTATGAACCTGAACTCGCTCGTGCGATTGCGAACCGATCCCCGAGGCCTCGGCCGTCGCCGGTCGGCGAGCAGTACTCCGCGGCCACGTTGGCGTACTTGCTCATCTGCGGAAATACCTACCTGAGGTTCTCTCTCGAGACGGCTGAATCGCTTCGGCAGATCCTGGGCACTCCCCCAAGGCCGTTCGGCGAATTCGGCGTCTCGTCAACTGCCGTCGAGCAGGTCATTAGGAGAGCCTTGGCGAAAGCGCCGGAAGACCGCTACTCGACGGTACGCGAGTTCTGCATTGCACTTCAGGAAGCCGGCAAGAAAGAGAAACTAGTGCGGCCCGCTCAAGGCGCCGCTGTTCGTTCACTGCGCCCTGCAAGTGCGCAAGTCGAACAAGAGCTCCTCCTAGAGCGAGTCGACGCCTTCAGAGCTCGTCACGCCATAAGAGATAGAGCTCCAGAAATAGACAGCCCCGGTACCGCGAACGCATTTCTGTATGACGGCGCTGGAGGAATCGCTTACTCCTTCCTCCGACTCGCGTGCCTGAGAGAAAGCAGCGAAGATTTAAGGGCCGCTGACGTCTGGATCACGAGAGCGCTGCTTGAAAGCGATCGAAAGAATGCGGCGAGCCCCAGCGACGTCCTGTTCCCCAATACAAATCAGCTCTCGACATTCCACGGCCCTGCCGGCCTTCACCTGGTTGACGCAATGATCCGGCATGCCAGCGGCTCTCCGCCGGATGCAGCGGAAGCAATCTGCCGATTCGTTGCCGAGGCAGACAAAGCGCTTGAGCGGCCTTTCAACGAATTTTGTTGTGACACAACCAACGGTACTCCCGGATTTCTTTTGGCAGCCGGACTCCTACTTCCCATTTGCCGCTCCGACGAGCGTATGCCAATTGAGCGTTTCCTGACTACGGCAAACAGCCTTCGTTCTAGAACCATCAAGGAGATGGCGGGCCTCTTCAATCCGGCCGAATGCCTCAGCGCTAAATATCTTGGCTTTGCTCACGGATACGCTGGTACTCTACATTCGCTGATTGCATGGTCGGAAGTCTTAGGCGGTCCTCCGCCAACCGATCTTGCCGAAATATGCGAGAAGCTGCTCGAATACTCGATAAGGAAAACATCTGGCACCGCCTGGCCACTACAAAGTAACAGGAAAGACGGTCCATACTGGACCGGGTGGTGCCACGGATCTGCCGGTCAAATCCTGGCTTGGAATGCTGCGTTTCGGTTATTTGGTCGGGCCGAATATCTCAAAGTGTCCATGACGTCTGCTGAATTCCTCTGGAATCATCGAGGACAGTCCGGTCCAACTCTGTGCTGTGGTCTCGCAGGCGAGGGCCTCGCGCTATTCGACCTCGCAAAGCTTGCGCATAGCAGCAAATGGTCGGATCAAGGTGCTCAACTCGTTATGCAGGCAGTTGCGTCAAGCACCGAGTCGCCTACCGGTGTTTTCAAGGGACTTGGTGGCATTGCTCTCGCTTGCGCGGAAGCCATGAATCCCATGATGTCGTCATGGCCTGTCTGCCAGAGTCCCCTCTAAGTCGGAACGTCGTCCCATACGATCGCTTCTCGCTGTCGTGGCATCGCGAAGCGAACTACCGCAAACTGTCTCACGGCAGGACAAGGTGGTCCTGCTGGCCTCTCCCGACGGATCAGACATTGGGCTCGCTAGTGGCTGAGCGTCCAGCCCAGTTCGATCTCGTGTAATTCCGCTTTGTCGTCGATCGGGGGTCTGGGCCATCTACTGACTTTCGTGAATGGCAGCTATCTGGAATTTGAAATATGTCTAAGAAAGCGGGTGAAGTCCAGTTTTATTATCGGTTGCCCCCAAGACACACATAAAAAACCTTCCCATACCCCGCAGTAACCTCCGGCCGCCGTGACCCAGGATTCACCATCGCCCTCGCCCCAATCCAGTCTTCATCGACATCATTAAAATAATCTGCCAGCTTGCCTTTGCCCAGCAGCCCTCGCACCATGCCGTCCACCAGAATCTGCACGGCTATATCGGGATCTAGCGCCTTGTCTGGATCCTTCAGCAGCGTGTTTTTCAGTCCTAAGGCTTTGCCTACGCTTTCGTATTTGCCGGCCTTGGTTAGCTGGGCCAGGCCTCGGCCGTAATAGCGGCGGCCTTTCGCGTCGGGTAGGGCGTAGTTGCTTTTCACGCGGCCTTCGTCGACCAATGCCTGTATCTGCCTTTCTACACATTCGTCGGTGCTGCAATTTTTGCCTTCGCGTACGGGCACCATGCGGCCGCGTGTTTCACGGTAGGCGGTGCCTAGCAAATAGGCGACCTGACGCAGGTCAATCTGCTTGTTCAGACTTTCATAGCGTGCAAAGATTTTCTCGATGGTGGCTTTGGACTCGGGCGTCAATAGTTTGAGTCGCAGGCGGGCAGCAGCAGCACTTGCGGCCAGATCGTCGGTTGCTCCGTAGCAGCTTGCAAAGAACTGTGTGCGGTCTAAACGTGAGGCCGTCGGCTCCGATGTTTGCGGCGCTGTCTGCCTGGCGGTGGACGCAACAGGCGGGGCCGTTACATTGGGCAGGGTTGGCGTGCCAGTTGGGTTCGCGGACGGGGCACTACCTTTTGCACCATTGATTGCTTCGATCAACGGCGCGGGGTTACCGGGCAAATCGGGCTGGATCTTGCGGCATTCCTGTCCAGGCACCGCGATGGGTGGATTGATGACCGGCTTTGGCGCCGGTGGGGGCGGGGGAAGCCCTGCAAGGTTAAACCACCAATTGCTTTTGCCGTGTTTGCTGGCCTTGAGGGCATTAATCGATTGCGCGAGGGTGATAGACGTACCGGGTATCACGTCCATCAACGATGCCGCGTTGCCGGCGAGGCCAAGCAGCAGCGGCCGGTTGTGGTCGGACAGGACGACGGGAGTGCCGAGCCAAGTCGTTCCCATGGCGTTCTGCGGCTCGTCAAGGTCATTTTTTTCGCGGCACAGGTGCCACGTCGGCGAGGTGGACATCGGCACACTTGCGATTTCAACTTGTGTATCAGCGCACGCGACAGGCTGGAGTTTGGCCGTATAGGTGTACTGATGGCGGTGAAGAAAGTTGTACCGGCCAGGGCTCATTACCCCCGCCCAAAGTACCGACTCCAGTTCCAGCGACCGCACGGCTGCGGTCCCGGTGTAGCCGCCGGGCGCCAGGCTTGCCAGAAGGCTAGCCGTCGCAGTGGTGCTGCCCAGCATGTCGATGACATTGCTCACGCTGCCAGTCAGCTCGACAAGTGCAAAGCTTGCAAACGTTGTTGTGGGCAGCGGCGCCGATGCCTCAGCTATCAGGTCTTCCTCATGGTTGGCCAGCTCGGTCGGTTCTGTGATTGATGACTTTTCGGTGCTCGCATTCAATGTGGTGGTGCCAACCGTATTGCTTGCATTGGCAGTAGTGTCTGCATCTGAAATCTCGGGCACAGCATCCGGGTCAATGCATATCGGCAGAAGCGGCGGTGGCGGCGGCGGGGCCTGGTAGCAGGCCATGGGTGGTGCATCCGGCCGTTCGTAATAAACGAAGGCCCGCGCAGCTTTTAAGACTTTCGCATTTGCAGTCGATGTTTGCGGCGCGATCAGAACATCCGTTGGCGGCATGTCTTTGCCGGGGCAAACGCATGAGGCTGAGGTCAGCACCCATTTGTCTCCGACGATCGCGCCTTCGCAAAACGTGCCGGGCATGCCCGCGCGGGCCACCTGAAAGGTCACAAGCCACGGCTTGACGCCGCTGCGCAGCGCCACGAGCGGCAGTGCAGCCTCGGGAAACGGGGAACTGGTAGCCCCGTTAAGCAGTCGCGCAGCAGCCACTCGCCAGGGCAGAGGGCCTGCAAACTCGCCACCGACTATCGGAGCCACCCCGGTGACAGACTTTGGCGGCGTTTGCGCGCCTGCAGGTGAAGAGGCAAAGACAGCCATTGCCAGCCACGCCGCAGCGACGAACCGACCGATATTTAAAACCGGTTTCACAACCGCTCCTGCTGATGTTTTCACGATTGGTCCGGCAGCAAGAGCCGGTCACTGAATACCCGCCGGATGGAGCGGCGAACTGCAATTGCGTTACTAGCCTCGTCGGCGCTCCTGTCAGCGGTATCTTCCCAACCGCGTTCGAACTCTTCTATGAGCACTGAATAAACATTCGTGTCGCTCAATACTGGCTTGAAGTCTGCATCGTCCTTGGACAAAGTCCATCGGCCGCGCGCTTTGTCTCGCACCAGCAGCACGGTGGTGCTGAACTGCGGAACCCACGCGACACCGTGCATGCCAAGTTCACCAGGCACTGAACTGCGCATGGATTCCCAAACGGCTTTCGGCAGGTAGTCGAGCCGTGCAGTCACGAAAGTATTCCAGTCGCGCCCGGGCTGTTCGACGTCCAGCGGGTCCACCGGGCCGGGCGCGGATCCGCGCATCTCCAGCGCCAGCTTGACGGTGGCGGAATTGTGCGTGCGGCTTTCCCGCTTCACCGTCACGCTCGTCTTGCGGCCCGGCGGCAACTGTACAAACTCTTGCACAGAAATCTCGGACAGCTCGTAACCCGGCAAAGCGTACTGCTGGTAGCGCGCCATCGTGAGTCGCACGAACGGAAAGTACGCGTACTGCTCGTCGATCTGTATGTCGACGTAGTGCCGGCGGCTCGCCGTGTCGTACTTGGGCGCATACAAGACCAGCGCAACCTTGGCGCTGCCGGCCTGGTAGCTTTCGATGTGCGGTTTCATCGCTTCACATTCCCGCAAGTCGACCACCGGGAAACACGCCTCTGACTTGCTCTGCCCGGCGATATCGCTGACGTCGCAAACGTGGTTGCGAAACGCCTCTGGCGGTATCGAGCCCACACAGCCGCGATCCTTCGACCACAGCGGATCGAGACCCCAGCGCGTGACGAAGGGTTCAAGAAAGACGGGCGGGTCGCGGTTGATGCCGCAGAAGTCGGCCACCGCCGCATGCACGCTGCGCTTGAGAAACGACTTGTCAAACATCTCCGGCGGCCAGCACACCACGGCGAGACGCTCGTCAACGCCGGATGAAAACCATGGCCGGTTGAGCCACACGCGAAAGCAGCCACCTACTCGTTCATGCGCTGTATGTCCGCTGCTGTTTTGCAGCCAGCGGTATTGCGGCATCACAAAATCCACGTCTGGCGGGGGCGGCACGACGGTGGCCGGGCACACCATCTGCGTGATCACACCAGCCTCCGAAAGCGCATGCGCGTTCTTCGGAAACTCTGCGGCAAAACGGCTCTGCGCGACGGCCTTGAGATCGACCACGCGGGCACGTCCATCGCCGAAGCCGACTGTAAGACGGCGCTCGCCGAGGTCTTCGTTCGCAATCCTGCCGAGTTGCGACCTGACACCGTCGAGCAGGATGAGGTCGTTGTCCGGGGACTGGTCAGGATAGGCCCGGGAGTTGGGTGCTGCGTCGAGCGACTTCTTCAGCATCGCCGGCAGATGGTCTATGGTCACGACTGCGTTTTTGCTCTCCTGCACAGGCGCCGGATTTTCAGTGCGGTCGGTAAAGTCTTTCCACGACAGGGCAATATCGACGCGTTCAGTCGATTGCCGGTCGATGCGCAGATCGCCGCGCAGTACTGCATCGCTGCGCCCTGGCTCGCGCGCCAGCCGGAAAGACTGTTCGAAGGGAAGCAATCTTTCGAACGGCATCGCCATGACCATCTGCTCCCGCACATTGGGCGCAACTTCTTCGCTGGGCAGACCCGACCATAGAAAGTGCGGCGCCAGCGGTTGCTCCACAGCGTGCACCACGCGCAGTTCCTGGCTCGGGTTGATCATGCCGAACGATGTGATGTTGGTAAGGCCCTTGGCGCGCAGGCGGGACATCTCCCTTCGGATCGGGTTGTCACGCATCTCCTGCCACTGCGAGAGCCGCTTGATCAAGGCTTTGCGTGTCTGTTCAAGGTTACCTGTGGGCTGCGTGATGCCGATTTGCTCGCAGCAGCGCTGTCCATCCGCGCTGTAAAGATAGGCGGCCATCTGGTCGACGATGGCGCTCCTTTCCAGCATGTCTTCATCGATCTCATGCCACAGGTGCAGGCGCAAGTCTTCGCCAGGCGGGATGATGACTTTCAGCGTGCCACCTTCTTTTTTGAAGTCGACACGGCCTTTGGCCGAGCCGCTGTTTTGCGGAACGCTGATGTAATAGTCCTGTGAACGGACAATCTCAATTTTCAAGGGCTCGCACTGCGGCCATGCGGCGATGCCGGATTTTTCATAGTAGCCATGGCACTCTGCGGCGAGTAGTTCGTTGTCGCCGCTGCGATAGGCCGCGATGATGACCCTGCGCGCCCAAGGGTCGGGCAGGTAGGGGATCACCGGATCACGCGCCAGCGCCGATCGGCGAAACAGCGTGTCGGACTTGTCGCCTGCGCTCGATCCGCGCGTGGGCGCGGGTTCGCCATTAAACGCCGGACTTGATGCGTTGGGCACGCGGCCGCTGCGTGTGAGGCATACACCCTTGAATGCGCTCACAGGCGGACCCTGCCGCATGGCGGCCGAATCGTATTGACCGAGCGCCACTGCCTGCTCCAGCGAAATCGCGGGCGGCACCACATACCGGATTTCGCGCTTGTTCACATGCGCTGGATTGGACGAGGTCGCCAGCACCGCCTTGCTGGCAGACGCTTGCGGAAAGCGGGCGTAGTCGAGGTGCTCGCCCAGATGAATGTCTGGAGGCAGCATGACCTCGTAGCGCATGCAGGGAAAGAAAGCTTGCGCGTCGCCAGTCTCCGGGTCCAGCCCCACCACATATTGATTACCCTCGCAGCGATAGCGCAAGCGAGCGTCATCAAGGCTGGGGCCTGCGCCGTCAAGGTAAACGGCGCGTGCCGCAACCTGGTAGCCACGACCGACACGCAGCGCGGGAAGATCTCCGCTGGCCGCCAGCGTCACTACCAGATCACCGACTTCCAGTTTGAGAAAAGCAGGTTGCCGCCCGTCCGCGCCTGGGTCAGGGTGGCCTGCAGCAAGGCTCCAGCCGTCCCAGGTAAAGAGCGTTTCAAAGCCTATGGCGCCAGGCTTGACCTCCCCTTTGTCGTCTTCGGCGGCCACCATGCGGCTGGACGCACCAACCACTGACTCGCCAGCCTCCACCCGGTTGAAGTGCCCTGTAATGTCGCGGCTGTTGATACGCGCATCCCTGATTTTCCAGCCGGTCAGCGATTTCCACGGCGTGATTTTGGGTGCCGTTTGCGTGCGTACCGTCTGCGTGCGCACGTCAGGCCGTATGCCGCTTGTAATGTCTTCGGCATACAGCAGCCTGTGACCAGTGGCTCGCGCCATCACGAGGGTCTGCTGACGTTTCAGGCTTTTTTCGCGTCCCACGTTGTCCGTGTCGACGAGGGTGATGCCATTGCTGACTTGCGCAGAAGTCTCATAACGCAGGACATCTGGTTCGGCGCCTGCAGCTTCCTGCGCTTTCTGGGTAGATGCCGCCTGCACGAGCTTGCGGGCCGCTGTCTCGACGTCCAGCTGCAGCAGCTTGAAGCGTTTGCCGGACACGGGGCCCAGTTCGATGACTCCCGCGCGTTGCGGCAGGCCGACTTCACGCGCAGGATTGGGAGCGGCATGACCTTCTGCATCCACCACCACCGCTCCGGGCTGAAAAAAAGCTGCGTCCACGCGGGGCGCCGCCTCCCATTCGCTGTCCAGGGCCGTCATCTCGAGGACAAGACCCAGATGGCGCATCAACCAGCCATGGTGGGCGATCTTCTGTATCTCTTTGGCAATCTCGATGGAATCCACTTGATCGCGCGCGCCATGGACTTTGTCGATGTCGTGCCTGGTTTTTTCGTTGTCCGGCGTCGAGCAGTGCAGGCACGAGAACAGTTTCTGGACCTCTGAATCGCCGCGCAGCGTCCTGGAGGTTTCGCCCTCACGTTTGTCGAATTTCCACACCGAGTTGCTGGGCGCAGCGTTGAACAGCCAGTTTGACAGCACATTTTTTTGTTCAGGTGGTTCGCGATTGGGGCGAAGACTGTCCTTTGTAGTGCGGCGGTCTGCGGGGCCATTCAGGCTATCGCTCAACTGTGAAAGATTCGCAACCATCGGACTGCCTTCGCGCAGCAGCCGCTCCCGCGAATCCTTGAGGTTGTAGGCCCGCACGCCCGCGTGGGTGGGAAGCCCTGGTGCCAGACGCGTTACCGCAACAGAAAGCGCGTGCAGGCCGCCATAGATGCCTGCGACAAAATCGGCGGTCCCAGAGTGCGGTTTGGTCGTGGCGTCCTCAGGTTTGGGCGATGCGTACACCACGCATTTGCGGCCAGCTTCGGGAAACGCGGCGCGCCAGATTTCCTTTGCTTCGAACAGCCGGTTTTTCCATCTGATCCTTGCACCTGAGTCACTCGAATCCAGCGATTCGAAATAGCGCTGGTAGAGGCTTTTCAGATCCCGCGTCGTATCGGGCTTCAGCCGCCAAACCTTGAGATTTTCGTCTGCCTTGTAGACCTTGGGTTGCCAGTCGCTGCGCGATAAAAACTCAGGCCAGTTGGCAAACACCTCGCCAAGCACCGCGATGTCCTGGCTGGACATGCTCAAACCGCTTTGCCTGAACATCAAGCGCGCGTTGTAGCGCACCGCGCCGGTCGCAGACTCTTCTTTCTTGCCATGCGGTATGAGCAGCCAGGCGCAGAATTTATCGAAAGTCTCGCGCTGCAGGTGCACTCGTTCTTCGTTGTTCATGATGTTGTCTTTGAATTCTTTGTTTCGGGGCACAGCTCGTCATCTATCGCACCATCAAGGTCCGAGAACGCGCTCCAATAGGTGGACCACACTGCAGCATCGGCCAGCCCGCGCTGCAGCGGTGCGGGCTTCTGGGGCGTTGACGCGGCCTCTTCAATGTCCAGGTTGTAGTCCGCCCGCTCGGACTCCTTGCTTGCTGCCTTCCTGTTTCTGAGGCTGGGTTGCAGGGACTTCGAATCTGGTTCTGCGGTATTGAGCATCCGGTATTCGATGTCTGTCACCTGGTTGTTGACAATGGCCTGCCCCTGGGACTCGGGCGGCGTCTTGGTGCCGTCGGCCGACGTATCCATATCGCTGCTGCCGCCTTTGGCGTAGGAAACGCCCACCGAGTAGGAATATTCGGCAAACCCAATCGAAAACGAGAAGGTATAGGTCGCTGTGCCTACCAATGAAGACTTCTCTTTTTTCAGGCTCACCAGCAGCGCCGCGCCTACACGCATGAGCTGCGCAATGGTGAAAGCGCCGCTCGCAGAGAAAAAGCCGGTGATCTCGTCACGCACACCCAGCGCAAGGTATATGCCGGCCGTGATCTTGCAAGTACCTTTGGCAACGCCGAATTCGCAGCCGGTCACGCCGCCGTATTCGAAAGAGACCTCCAACAGCTCCATCGTGTCAGCCCGCATGGTGAGGGCCACAAAAAAGCCGCCGCCATAGATGCCGACAGACGCCAGCACCGGCTTCTGTCTGGTGCCGACCGCAACCTTGAAGCGGACTGGCGAGTTGTCGAAAGGCAGTTGCACGGCAATCGAAAACGATACGTTTTGCAAGGTCAGCGCTGCCAGCTGTATGACGTCGCGGTTAAACCGATAGCCGATTTCCAGGCCCGGCCGGCCTTGCAGCGCCTGTACATACACGCCTGCTTCGGCGCCGACGTACTTGGCAAGATCATTGACAAAATTCAAGGCCTGGCCGAAGAGCACCTCACGGATTTCTATATCGAATTTCAGCGAGCTGGAGTTGCCCGCCGTAAAGGTGACCGGCGCAAACTTGATGATCAGGAAAGACGCAGAGCCGAAGAGGTTCACGTCAAATTGATCTATGGTTCCGTTAACTCTTGTGACCGGTGCGCCCGGGTTGCGCAGGTCGACTTCGGTGACGGAGCTGATGCTGAGTTGTGGATGGCCTCCCGGACCGGTGCCTGCGCCTTTCACCGGTCGAAATACCGCCGCGCCGCCACGTGGGAAGTCGTCGATGTTGCAACGCCATTCATAGCTCACACGCAGCTTGGTCGGCAAGCCGATTTTTGCGATGGCCTGCTCGACCAGTGCCTTCATGTTGACCAGATCGCCAAGGCCGCCGCCAGTGATTTTTTCGCCCAAGTAGCCCGCCAGCGCGGTAACTTCATCGCCGATGCGGGCCGCATCGGATGCTGCGCGTGTGGCCTCATCGAAAGTAGCCGGAGATTTGCATGAGCCTTGTGCCTTCACGATGAGTATGTCGAGCTTGTCGAGGCGAGACAGAAGGTCTGGCGAAATCCATGCGCTTTCGTCAGGACCGATGACTGGCTTTTTCCATTGCGCCAATATCGTGCAAACTGGTTTTGTGGCAGAAATCAACGCGTCCTTCGCGGCTGCCACTTGCCGTTCCCATTCAACAACTGCTGCCATCAGTGCAGCCGCTTGCGGCATCGCTGATGACAGCATCGCCGTGAGCTGCTTTTCAACCCCTTCCACCCACGCGTCGCTGATATTTCCCAGCTTTTCCTTGAGCGATTCCTTCTTGTTCAGTTCTTCAATCTGGTCTGCTGTATTTCTCAGAACTTCAACGGTGCGCGTTTTGAAGGCCGCGGGCTTGCCGTCTACCTTTATGTCGAGGTCTCCAATTGCTTTCGCTGCGTCCCTCAGTGCCGGGACGAGCTTCAGGGCGGCGAAAGTGTCGGCCAGTGTCGAAGCCAGATAATCCACCAGTGCATTGCCCGGCAGCATGGTGGTGGAGGTAAATTTAACCAGCTTGCTGCGTACTTGCATCGGCTCGACTTGCGTCAGCAGTCCGATCAGTTCGCCGGTCTTGCGCAGCATGGCCTCGAACTTGAGCAGGTACTCAGATGAGAGTGCAATGTCGACGGCAATATCGGTTTTCGCCAGAGCGTCTTCGATGCGCTTGAACATCGGTGCAAACGTGAGCAGTATTTCGCGAAGTTGCACGATGGCATGCAAGGCGTCGGTTGCGGTACGCGTGGCTGCTTCATTGCCGCGAAGTTTCAGCAAGACAGTTTCTACGCTTTTCTGGATGAAGGACAGCCCTTCCAGAGCGTTGTCGATAGCAGGTCCCACCGGCGCCTTGGTGTCCACCAGCGGTTTTAGCAGGATTGCTATCGCATCATGGAGTTGCCTCCTGAAGTTATCGCTGGCGGCACGACAGAAAGCCAGCCACCCGCGCAGTTCGGCCACTGGCCCGGCCAGCGCGCCCAGTGCTGGAGAGATTTCGGCCCAGGCGCGGTCTCGCGCAGCTTTTTCGATGCGGGCAAGTTCCGCCTTCATCATCAGGACCCAATCCAGCACCGCGTGGAATTCAGGGCTGGCTACGGCGCGCGCTTCCACCTTCCTGACTTCTTCTGCAAGCAGGGCAAGCGCGCCGGCCTTGAGTTGCTCTGGCAGGTCGCGAAGCGCCTGCCTTGCTGCCAGGAGCTGCTCATGGATGGACCGCAATTGTGCGAAAGTCGCCGCCGCGGCAGGTGGCAATAGTGCCAGCGGGTTGTTCGCAAGGTTGTTGGCGTCGTCCAGGAAAGCGCGCAGCGCTGCATAGGCGTCGGCGACGAAAGCGCCAACCACTTCGGGGCGCGGTGATGCCTGTTGAAGTTCTGCACGCGCTGACTCCAGCGCGCCCACCGCCGCCTGAAGAGGCGGTGCCAGTTTCGCGGCGACTTCGGCGGACATATCGGGTTTTGCCAGTGCATCCAGCACGTCTTGCAGCACCCTCACAGGCCCGCCAGATGCGTCGAGCAGCACAGGCCGGATCGCATCGATCACGCCGTCAAAAATTTCCCGCTGGTTGATGCGAGGAACCTGCGTGCCGGTAACCTGCAGCGCGGTCTTCACGATATCGACCAGCCGCACGCAGCCCAGAAGCTTGGCATTGCCCATCGCCTGGCAGAAATACTCGACCGGGTCCGATAGTCCTTTCATGAACTTTGCCACCGGATCGCTGGTCGGTGAAGCGGATGCAGACTGTAGCGCCGTACGCGGGCTCGCCAGGATATCGACGGGTGGCCGGTTTGAAGAAGGGGTGGCGCCACCGACAGGGCCGTGGTCGCGGGTGAGCGCCATCATCGTGGTGCTAGGAGAAAACGCGCCACCCGACTGGGATGTGTTGCCGCCAAAACTCATGGTTGCGCCGCCGTCGATGAACCGCGCGAAAACGCCTCCCTTATTTTCTGTCTCGTCGAAAGCTGCCCGTATGAAGACAGGGTGGTAATCGATGCGGTTGCGGCGCACGCCGCTGCCGGACAGACGTGACAGGAGTTCTGATTCAATCAATGCCTGCGACAGGCGGGGATAGAACGGCGGCTGCTTTTTGCGCTCGCGCTCAGGATTGAACGTCAGCTTATCCGTGCTGGATAGCGTAGAAGCGGCTTCGTCGAGATCGGCAAGGACTGAATTTGCGGCACCGGAAAGTGTGCCGGTCGGCAGGCCTATTCCCAGCGCAAACCACCGTGTGATGTGCCGGCTGTTGCGGCTTCCTGCGCCGGGAAGGT
This sequence comes from Polaromonas sp., assembly GCA_031417995.1. Classification (GTDB taxonomy): domain Bacteria; phylum Pseudomonadota; class Gammaproteobacteria; order Burkholderiales; family Burkholderiaceae_C; genus Polaromonas. Next base: position 20,314 of record JANOWR010000084.1, read on the forward strand.
ATTCGAGTTCGCCCTTGGTAATTCTTGCGAGTGCTTTCTTTACCGGAAGCGTTCCGTCGCCGACCGCAGAAAAATCGCCTTTGCGAGCAATGACTTGAGTCGCGTATGCCCTGATGACGACCGCCAGTCGCTCGGGCGTGTGCGCAATCTGGTTGTCGACAAAAACCAGCGGCGCTTTGAAGGCGATCGTGTCGTTTTCAACCGTGAATTCAAACAGCTTGCCGTCGCTGCAGCTGACCGACAAGGGACTGGCGGGAATCATCGGCCAGAATGCCTGCCTTCCAAAACTCTGGCCCGTCCCGCTTTCAATCTGGCTATCGGCAGTTTGCTCGGGCGGCAGAAGCGGCGGTGTTTCCAACGGCATCACGCGCAACTTGCGCATGAACCAGTCGCGTGAATCGAAAGGCTGGTCCAGCGCAGGATAGGACATCTCGACCGCATCGACGCGGATGCTGTAACGCTGCACGAGCACCGCGCGATAGCTTTCTTTTCCCGCGCCATCGCGTTTGAATTCGCGTGTGGTCCGTTTGATGAACACGGCCGGGATGCCCAGCGGCATGAGAAAGCCGCGGTACTCCACCGTGACAGTGGAGTCGCGCCGTATGCGTGCGTGGTGTTCCCATTTGGAAACGGTCAGCGCGCCGTTCTTGCCGCCCGGCGGATCCCATCGCGAGTCGAAGTCGAAAGTTGCGCCTGGCGTCGTGAGAATGAGCCTTTTGGCCTGGATTGGCTGAGGTATGAAAAGGCCTTCGCCGTCCTTGACCGATGTCCTCGGCACCACCGATGCGCTTCCCAGCAAGGCAGTCTGACCAAACCCGCCGCTAAGCGCGACAAAGTTAAACCGGTCGTGCCGGTCAAGCGATGCGCGGATTTCCCCCGCATTGGCAAGGTAGGGCGCAGGCGGGCTGAGGAAGGCATTTTTTCTGAGATCGAAGTCCGGAGAACTGAGTGCCCGCAGTTGCAGCGGGGGCCCGCCCGGCTTACCGGCCCGCAAATGCCAGAGTGAAATTGACTTACCCCATACCTCCTGCGGTGGACTGCTGGCACGCCAATAGGCAGGTGGCGGCTTGCCGCCGACGGCCTCTCGGCGAATCGGGCTGATCGCCAGGCGGTAAGGCAACTCCAGCGCTGTGACGCGTTCGCCGCCGCCCTTTGCTGACAGCTGGTGAATGCCGATCAATGGGCGCCCGGTCTCGGTGGCGAGATTTTCCTGGACCTCCAGCGGTGCTGTCGGCGGTATGGCGCGTGTGGACAGTTTCTCGGTGAAACGCGCGCCTGCAAGCTTGCCTTCATCGCTGTCTTCGGACCACGCCATCAGCGCGCGCAGCGAGAAGGGAATGTGTTCACCGGATTTGAGGTCGACGGAAAAAACAAGGCGGCTCGGCGCGCTATCCACGGCGCGCGGGCGCCATGTTGAAAACACGTCCTTGCCAGGTTCATCGCCGATGGCTGCGGCTTGTCGGATCGCGTCTTGCTTCGTGGAGTCAAGTGCCTGAAAAACGTCGAATGTGGCCTGCGCGTACTGCGGGCTCAGGTATTTGGCAAATGCTCTCGGGAGATCCTTCGCGTTCGCGATGCCTGCCTTCACGTTGTTCAAAAAGGTAAGACCAGCAGACTCGCCCACCGATTGCTTCATTGCACTTGCGTCGCGAATCAGGCGGACGACAAAGCTCTCCAGGAAAGCCTTTACCGCAGGAGGCGTTGCGTTCCAAGGCTTCATCGATTCACGTGCGATGTAGTTCAGGACACGTGTTTGCGCCGAATCCACAGGCGCGCAAAGTACCTCTTGGGATGCGTCGCTCAGGCCTGGACGTGACGCGGAAAATATCGCTTCTTCATTCAAATGCTGCGACGGCAGTTCAAACTCGATTTCGCAGGCGTCGTTAGCGCCAGCGCTCCGAGCCAGCGTCCATTGGCCGTGCCGGGCGGCCAATCGCATGCCCTTGAAGCGAAACACCGCCCCAAAGCCATCGACGGTGCGGCGCACGATGAGATCGAAATCGTTCAGGTCAATCACGCCATCGCTGAAGAAAGATAGATTGTCGTGACGAATCACTTCAAGGGAGTCGGGCGGTTTCTTTCCAGATGGGGGCCGTTTGGCAAAATAGGCCACATCCGCACCAACAAAAGGTATATACAAACGCGAGACGGCCAGCTCGGCCATCCTGAGTTCACAAAGGGGTGCATTAAGGCCGGTGCATTTGCTGCTCGTCTCAAGCGAGGACTGCGAACCAACGGTGACTTCCGCGCTGGCGCTGCCTGCACTGGCCCATTGCGTGCCTTGGCGCAGGCGTGCAAACAGCGCCTTGCTCTGCTCTGCCGCCCCATGCAGTTCCACGACACGAAAATCCTCGACTGGCAACTGCAACCCGCCGCCTTCAGAGGAACTGTCAACAACGGCGCTTGCAGCGCCAGCATGCGAACTGGTTTGTGGACTGAACAATGCTGCAACGAGCAGACGATCATTGGACAAGCGGGCGAACTCGGCCGTCATCCGGCTGCCAGCCTTGCTGACGATGGCGACCCTTTCAGTACTGGGCATGAGGGCGCCGGCTTGCGCGCCGTCAAAGGCGACATGCGACCGGCGTAAAACTGGCTCTGTGATCAGGCTGTCGAGCGAGGTCTTGGGCAAGCTCAGCGAGACGCTTTCACAAGCCGCAGATCCCCGAGCGGTTCTGACCGCCACAATGCTTGCGCCGTCCAGCGTGAGCGTCCATGCACTTGAAAAAGAAAGCACCGCTTGCCCGGCAATGCGACTGGCGAGGCCACCACAGCCACCCATGCTGGCTGGCACCCGCACGCGCGTCATCACCACCGTGTCGCCACGTAGCCAGGAGGCCAGATCGACGCAGGCACGACCATCCAGGGTGGGGAAGGTAAATTCTGCGCTCCAGTTGCCGCCGTGCTGCTTGCATGACATCGTGAAATCGCAACGCAGGCCCGTCCCCGTAAAACTCGCGCCGGACAGTGAAACGGTAAAACTGTCTGGCGCGATGGAGTGGGTCAGCCGTGCATCGCCGTCGAACCAGGCGGGATCGACTGTCCATAAGGTTGCGCCACCATATTGCAAAGTGAAGCGGCCGTCTCTGGAATAAGCAGCAATGTCGGCGCTGCGTTGCAGTGCAAGCGCTGCTGCCGGCAAAACCGATGAGCTCGCCACGCCCGCCTGCAGCAAGGAGCGGCGGCTGAAAGGATGAGCAAAAATCGGGAGAGGTTCTTGCTGGTCAGCATCGCCGGTTGAGGCAGCTTGTAAAACCGACTCTCTTAGCCATCGAAGATTCAGCATGAAAGCCGCCCTTCGAAGACCCGCAGACCGCATAGAGGACCTGTGCCGCGCTCGTAGACTGCGTCAGCCGCCCGCCGCTCTGCTGGGCGATCCTTGGCAAGATTCGCTTCTGTATGGCTCATCGTTTCCTCCTCTGCGCACGCGAAGGACCGCCCGGGACGGCGTCCACCCATGTCTGAAAGTTATTCCCAAACCTCGAACACATTTAACGTTGGCCGTAAGCTGTTGTCAAGTTAGTTACTCACCGCGCGCAGTTGTCTGGACATGCAAACAACATCCGGAATCCAAAAAAATTATTTCATTCGAGCCCTAAGAACCCTGGCGTCTTGAGGAAACCGCTGGGTATCCATGATTCCGGCGTCTTGAATCTTTCAGGAAGTCATGCGAAACTTGTGGGCACAACATAAGGGAGGAAGCATGGCAAGCAGGAAGATCACCAAGGGCACCGCCGCTCCGGCCAGGAAAAAGAAGACCGTCAGAACCTTGAAGGTAGCAATATCAGCTTTCCCCACGGCACAGGAGGCCGCTGCCTGGCAGCCACTTGCCGCGACTGCAAGCGCAGCCATATTGTTCTGGCAACAATTCATGCAGTTCCGCAAAGGAGCGGGCGCGGTACTGAATGCAACGGACATAGACAGGATCACCCGGCTGGTGCGTGCCATGTCGTGGGTAGAAAGCAATCACGGAACCGGAACCGGGAACCATCCCGCGCGAGACCCCATGCAGTGTGGAAATCCGGCGGATGCTTGGTGGCCGCAACTGGCCAATAGCGGCACCGTATTCGACAGGTATGTCGGCGGTCCTGGCGCATCCAACCTCAACGCGAACCAGCTGCCGAATGCGGTCAAGGACAAGGTGCCAGCGGCCGCCAAGGTCGGCAGCCTTGGATCGGTGTCGAAGGGGCATGACGATCCCGCCTTCAATAACACTATGAGTTTTTACTGGGCTGTTCCCCACCTGGTCTGGAAAATCAACAAGCTTGCAGCACCAGCTCGAGATTTCTATCTGTTCGGTGATGTCAGCCGTGCGGAACTTCTTGAAGGTGCCTATAACTACAACGGTAATGGCAATCCGGCCTATCGGACCAAAGTGGATGAAGTCCTAACTGCAACCGGTTGGCCACTCACCGGAATTCTCGACTCACAGCCCCAAGCAGGTGACGACGTCGCGACGCTGTCGGCAGCCCTCAAGCAAAGTCTGGACTCCCTGCAGTCGTACACCGGCAAGGAGAAACTCTTTCCGCACGGGTTGGCCCGCTTCAGCCTCACTTTCACGCCAGGAAGCGCTGCGACTTATGTTGTAGAGGCCAAAGCGGCTCCAGCCCCGAAGTAGCAAGTCGGGGTTCGCGGCGCGTCTCGAAGCGCACGATTTGCAGAGCGCTCCAAAACAGTCGTAACTCGTATTGAATGATTTTGATGTTAACTGGTCAATAATCCGTACCTTTCACTGAAAAAGCCGTCTACTGGACATCAGTAAACGGCTTTTGATCATCTCACTGAGGGCGAGGATGTCGCGCTCGACAATTAAGTCTTCGTCCAATCGACAATGTTGCCGCCCACTAGGCCATCACCTTTAAGGCGACCAGAGTCTGCGTCCGGGTTCTGCATGACCACTCGTTCACTCAGATTTCCGCTGATTGAGTCCAAAGTTACCTGTCCTGCAGTCATGACCCATTTCCCGGATTGGGCGACAAAGATCTTGGTCGGACTCGGCCCTCCTAGCTTCCAAGTACCAGAAGATCCGATTATTGCAGTGTCAGTAAGAGCGAGCGTGCATGAGTAGTTTGTTGGATTGCCTCCGTCCTCATTGGCTCGGGAACAAACGAAGTTGATAACTTTCGACACATGGCCTCCAAGGCGATACCCATAATGTTTTTATTATTTTCTGGGAATGGGTTTTTTGTCAACTGCGTGTGAGAGATTGATACTTCGGGTCGCATTGCCCAGATTGGACAAAGAAAAGGCCAAATGGGAGTTGGGTCCCTCTATCCCTTGAGAAGCGAAGGAAAACGGCTGCATGCCTTCCACGACGGATAAACCGTATTAACTTGGCCGCCCTTACAAGGCGACAGCACGGCAGTTGTAAATCTAAGGTCCGCCTATGGCACTTCTCAGAGTTGGAAATTCATATGGCAATTCGCGCAGTAGATATATAGATTGTGTTTGTCGTGGCCATGCGGTCACACGCTCTGGGCCAATCGACGCATAAAACAAAGTTTGGAAACGAACTAGCGTGTCTGTTTTGGCCGGCCCCTCGCGGACCAACTTTCAAATCGAACAGCAGCTTCACAGGCGGCGCTAATGAGCAACTATGACGGCTTTACGACTGCCAGTTTACCCCTTCAAATGTCCGCTTTGTCGTCGATTCCGGCCAAGGTTCGTCGCGTCTTTGGTTGATTGCACTGATAGATGGACTAAGCTACCCATCTACAGGTACAAAAGCGCCAAACAGCGTAAAAACGCCATATTCAAGCACTTTTATCCTATAAAAAGTGCCTCCAAGCCAATGGATACGTGCGCGAGCAGCTCCTAAAAAAGTAGCGTTTAGTTGGCTTTCCAAGCAAGCTAGTGGTTGCCAAATTCGAGGTGTGGCGCTTGCGCCCATCGGCCAGCCGTTCAAAAATCGTAAATCAATTCACATAAATCACTGAAACGCCACCTCAGAAAAGCTCCGTAGCTTCCTCGAATGCAACTGGCTTGACCCCTCAGCCCGCAGCAGCTCAATCGCCCGCATGCCAATGCGCAAGTGCTGGTCAACCCGTTCGCGGTAAAAGTGGTTGGCCATGCCGGGTAGTTTGATTTCGCCGTGCAGGGGCTTGTCGCTCACGCACAGCAGGGTGCCGTAGGGCACGCGAAAGCGAAAGCCGTTGGCGGCTATGGTGGCGCTTTCCATGTCCAGGGCTACGGCGCGGCTTTGGCTGAAGCGGCGTTGCGGCTGGTTGCCGGGCAGCAGCTCCCAGTTGCGGTTGTCGGTGGACGCCACGGTGCCGGTGCGCATGATGCTTTTCAGGGCTGTGCCTTGCAGGCCGGTGACGTCTGCCACGGCGGTCTCTAACGCTTTTTGAATTTCAGCCAGCGCGGGGATGGGGATCCACAGGGGCAGTTCTTCGTCCAGCACATGGTCTTCACGCACATAGCCGTGGGCCAGCACGTAGTCGCCCAGTTGCTGGGTGTTGCGCAGGCCCGCGCAGTGGCCCAGCATGATCCACGCATGGGGCCGCAGCACGGCGATGTGGTCGGTGATGTTTTTGGCATTGGCCGGGCCCACGCCAATGTTGACCATGCTGATGCCGGTACGGTCGGCGCGCATCAAATGGTAGGCGGGCATTTGCGGCAGGCGTGGCGGTTGCGCGCCAAGTTCGTCGCCAGATTTTGCGGGTAGTCCTGCGCGGCGGGTTACGACATTGCCGGGCTCTACAAAACAGATGTAGTCACTCTTGGGGTTGGCCATTTCTGCGTGGCCCAGGCGCACAAACTCGTCAATATAAAACTGGTAATTGGTGAACAGCACAAAGTTCTGGAACCAGTCGGGCGACGTGCCGGTGTAGTGGCGCAGGCGCTGTAGTGAATAGTCAACCCGCGCTGCGGTGAACAGCGATAGCGGCTGTGGCTCGCCGGGGCGTGCTTCATAGGTGCCGTTGGCTATGCCGTCATCCATCGCGGCCAGGTCGGGCAGGTCAAACACGTCGCGCATCAGCATGCGGCGCTCGGTGCTCAGGTTGCCTTCAATGTGGTCATGCTCGGCAAACGAAAAGTGAACCGGGATGGGCTGGGTGCTGGTGCCAACTTCAAGCTCAACGCCGTGGTTTTGCAGCAGCAACTTGAATTGAATCAGGTAGTAGTTGGCGTACAAGTCCGGGCGGGTGAGGGTGGTTTCAAACCGGCCTGGGCCTGCCACAAAGCCATAGCTGAGCTGTGCGCTGTCAATCGCCTCTTGCGCGGCACGCGATACGGTTTCCGTATGAATACGAACAAACGGATAGCACGCCCTGACATGGCCGGGCAGCGTGTCGCCTGCCACGTAGCGCTGCATGGTGTTGCGCAGATGTGCAATCTGCTGGCTGTAAATCAGTTGGACTTGCGCGAGTGCTTCGGATGCGTCGCTGTACTTGGTTGGGGCAATGAAGCTGGGTAGATAGGGCATATCAGTTTTTAACGGGTTCACGCATGGTGACAAACTCTTCGGCCATGGTGGGGTGAATGCCAATCGTGCTGTCAAACACCGCCTTGGTGGCGCCTGCCTTCATGGCCACGGCAAAGCCTTGCACCACCTCGCCTGCGTCTGGCCCCACCATGTGCAGGCCGACCACGCGGTCGCTGGCGTCGTCTACCAGCAGCTTCATCAGGGTACGCTCGGTGCTGCCGCTGAGTGTGTGTTTAAGTGACTTGAAGTCACTTCGGTACACAGTGATCTTGTCAAACTTGTCACGCGCCTGGCTTTCTGAATAACCGACCGTGCCGATGTTGGGGTGCGTAAACACAGCCGTGGGAATAAAGTCATAGCTCATGCTGCGCGGCGGCTTGCCGGCTGCCGGGCCAAAGAGCTGGTCAACCACCACCATCGCCTCGCCCAGCGCCACAGGCGTGAGCTGCACGCGTGCTGTAACGTCGCCCAGCGCATAGATGTGCGGCACGCTGGTTTGGTATTGCGCGTTGACTTTGATAGCGCCTGCTGCGTTCACCTCAACACCCACCGCGCCCAGGCCAAGCCCGCTGGCGTTAGCTATTCGGCCCGTGGCGTACAGCACGGTATCGACCGTCAAACTCTCGCCATCCCCTTTGACTTTGACATGCAGGCCGTGCGCGGTTTTGGTGATGGATCCGACTTCGGTTTTGAACTTGAAGTTGACCCCAGTCTTGGCCATCTCGGCGGCTATAAAGCTGCGCACGTCTTCGTCAAAGCCTGTCAACACTTTGTCGCCCCGATGGACTTGCGTCACATGCGAGCCCAAGCCGTTGAAGATGGATGCAAACTCGCACGCGATGTAGCCGCCACCCACCACGAGCAGCCGCTTGGGGAAGGGTGCCAGGTCAAACATGCTGTCTGATGTGACGACGTGCTCATGGCCTTCAACGGCGGGGACCAGCGCCGTACCACCAGTTGAAATCAAAATATTTTTAGCGGTGAATTGCTGGTCACCAACTGCAACCGTGTGCGGGCCAATGAGCCGCGCCCAGCCCTTGATGACTTTGACGCCTGCGCCACTTAGCAACTGATCGTAAATACCATTCAGCCGTTTGATTTCTTTGGCGCGGTTGGTTTTGAGCGTTTCCCAATTGAAGGTCGGCGCCGCACCCTCCCAGCCAAAACCATGCGACTCTTCAAAGAAGTCGGCAAAGTGCGCGGCGTAGCTGTAAAGCTTTTTCGGAATGCAGCCTACGTTCACACAGGTACCGCCCATGTCGGCCACTTCAGCCAGGCCCACGCGTGCCCCGCGCTGCCCCGCCATGCGCGCAGCCCGTACGCCGCCGCTGCCTCCGCCAATGACGAAAAGATCAAAATCAAATGTCTGCACAGGGTTTTCCTTAGGGTTAAAGCTCCGCCCATGATAATTGGGGATGACTACATCTACTGACTTCGCCGCTTTATCCCTTCCCGCCCACGTGCTGGCCAACCTGACCCAGCTGGGCTACAACCAGATGACGCCGATTCAAGCCGCCTCGCTGCCCGTGGCGCTGCTGGGCAAAGACCTGATTGCCCAGGCCAAAACCGGCAGCGGCAAAACCGCTGCGTTTGGCATCGCCCTGCTGGCCAATTTGAACGCACGTCGCTTTGCTGTGCAAGCCATGGTGCTGTGCCCCACGCGCGAGCTGGCTGACCAGGTCGCCACTGAAATCCGCCGGCTGGCGCGTGCTGAAGAAAACGTCAAGGTGGTGGTGCTGTGCGGCGGTGTGCCGCTGCGCAACCAGACGGCTACTTTAGAAAACGGCGCGCACATCGTCGTCGGCACGCCGGGCCGCATCATGGACCACCTGGGTCGTGGCAACTTGAATCTGGAGGCCATGAACACGCTGGTGCTGGACGAGGCCGACCGAATGCTCGACATGGGCTTTTTTGAAGACATCGTGACCGTTGCCAAGCAGTGCCCCAAAGAGCGCCAGACGCTGCTGTTTTCAGCGACGTATCCAGAAGGCATTGCCAAGCTGAGTGCGCAATTCATGAAAGCGCCGCAAACGATCACCGTGCAGGCGCAGCATGAAAAAACAAAGATCACCCAGCGCTGGTACCAGGTGCCTGACAGTGATCATGATGAAGCGCGCCTTGGCGCAGTGGCCCAAGTGCTGCGGCACTTCAGGCCCGCCAGTACGCTGGCGTTTTGCAACACCAAGTCGCAGTGCAGGGCGCTGGTGGCGTACCTGAAAGACCAGGGCTTTAGCGCACTGGCTTTGTTTGGCGAGCTGGAGCAGCGCGAGCGTGACCAGGTGCTGGTGCAGTTTGCCAACCGCTCGTGTTCAGTGCTGGTGGCTACCGACGTAGCTGCGCGCGGTCTGGACATTGCCCAGCTTGCCATGGTGATCAACGTTGACGTGACGCCTGACGCTGAAGTGCACATTCACCGCATTGGCCGCACCGGCCGGGCCGATGAAGAAGGCGTGGCCATCAGCCTGGCCAGCATGGACGAGATGGGCTACGTTGGCAAAATTGAAGTCATGCAAAAGGCAGAGAGTGTTTGGCACAAGCTCACGGAATTAACGCCAGCAAGCAACGACCCATTGCTACCGCCCATGGTCACCCTGCAAATTGTCGGTGGCCGAAAAGAAAAAATCCGCGCTGGCGATGTGCTGGGCGCGCTGACCGGCGCAGATGGCGGCGTGCCAGCCTTCACGCGCGAGCAGGTCGGCAAGATCAACGTCAACGAGTTTTCAACCTACGTGGCGATTGAAAGAAGCATGGCCAGCCTGGCTCAGCAAAAGCTGAGCAACGGCGGGGTAAAGGGCAAGAGCGTGAAGGTGCGGTTTATGGATGAGGCTTGATGGCTGACAGTCGTTCTCTTGCGGTGGTCATCGGCTCAGGCGGCGGCTTGGGCGCGGCCTTGCTGGCGCGGCTTGAGGGCGACGCCCAATACACGCGTGCCATCGGTTTGAGCCGAAACACAGAAGTTAGTGTTAACTACGAAGATGAATCCAGCGTCTCCCAAGCGGCTGAATACATCACAGACTTGTGCAAAACGTCGAACCTGCAACTGCGGCTGCTGATCGTCGCCACAGGCTTTCTGCACGGCGCGCAAGGCCAGCCGGAGCGCAGTTTTACCCATCTGGATGCAGCGTACTTGGCCCAGGTTTTCCAGATCAATGCCGTCGGCCCGGCGCTGGTGATGAAACATTTTTTGCCGCTGTTGCCCATAACCGGGCGCTGCGTGGCGGGGTTTGTGTCGGCCAAAGTGGGCAGCATCAGCGACAACGCTTTGGGTGGCTGGTACGGCTACCGGGCGTCCAAAGCCGCGCTGAACCAGCTGGTCAAAACGGCGGCCGTTGAGCTGGCGCGGCGCAATAAGGACAGCATTTGCGTCAGCCTTCACCCCGGTACGGTGGCCACGCCTCTCAGTGAGCCATTCGCCAAAACGGGCCTGAATGTGCGGCCAGCCAGCGAGGCGGCTGGCGACCTGCTGATGGTGCTGGCGGGCTTGAATCCGGTCGATACGGGCTGTTTGATCGACTACCAGGGTCAAAAAATAGCTTTTTAACCGCCTTTTTAAACTGTTTTGCCTCTTTTCCACTATTAAATAGGCCACTAGCCCAATGAATTCGGGTGCAAGCAGCTCCTGAATTAATAGTGACTGGGTGGTTTTGCAGTGCTCCCCGCGTGCCCAGCCAAAACTGTAAAGATGTGCAACTAAGATAGCCGCCAGAAGCGCGGGCGTTTTGCTTAAGCGTCATCATTCACGCGTCAGAACACGCCCCACACGCCCCATGCACCACACTATTTTTGATACGCCGGTTGTCAACACCCTCCTGCGCTGGCTGTCCATTGGTTTTCTCCGCCTGACTGGCTGGAAAGTTGTCGGCAAATTGCCAGTAGAGGCCGCCAAAAGCGTGCTGATTGCCGCACCGCACACCAGCAACTGGGACTTGCCCTACACCCTGCTGGTGGCGTTTGCACTGCGGCTGAACGTGTACTGGATAGGCAAGTCGTCGCTTTTCAAGTGGCCGTTTTGCGGCGCGATGATGTGGCTGGGCGGCATACCGGTAGACCGCACGCAAAGCAACAACCTGGTGGCGGCGTCGAGCAGCGCCATCAGGCAGGTCGCGGGGCCGCTGCAACTCATCGTGCCGCCCGAGGGCACACGCAGCGGTACGCGCTACTGGAAAACCGGGTTTTACTACATTGCCTTGGGCGCGGGCGTGCCCATCGTGATGGCCTACCTGGACTATGACAAAAGGGTCGGTGGACTGGGGCCTTTGTTTCAGACAACGGGCGATATTGAGGCCGATATGACGGCCATCAAAGCTTTTTATGCGGGAGTCAAGGGCAAAAATGCTGACCAGTTTCACGCAGATTGAATCCAGCGGCTATTGGCACGCGTATGCTAATTAACGGTGCCCAAACACCGCCAAAAAAACGCATTTAACCTAACCCATGAGGAGCACTTTCATGACTTTCAAACGCACCAACCTTTGCCTGGCTGCTGTGTCGGCTGCCTTGCTGCTCAGTGCCTGTGGCGCCATGGCCCCGATGATGTCAACCTATTCGCAAGACAACCTGCCTGCCAGCATCAAGGTGCCGATGGGCAACAAAGTGGCGATGGAAACCGTGGGCGTGGGCGAGATTACCTACGAATGCCGCGACAAAGCCAACGCCCCTGGCATGACCGAATGGGTGTTTGTCGGCCCCAACGCCGTGCTGAACGACCGCAGTGGCAAACAGGTTGGCAAGTACTACGGACCGCCTGCCACCTGGGAGTCGATGGACGGCTCCAAACTGACCGCCGTGCAACTGGCCGTGGCACCCAGCAGCCCGGGCAACCTGCCGCTTCAGCTGGTCAAGGCCAACCCTGCCATGGGCAGCGGCATGATGACAGGCGTCACGCATATCCAGCGCGTGGCGCTCAAAGGTGGCGTGGCACCGTCCAGCGTGTGCAGCCCAGCCAACAAGGGGGCCAAAGAAATCGTCAAATACCAGGCCGATTACATCTTCTGGAAAGCCGTTTAACCACGCCGATTCAGCGTGTAGGCGCTCATGCCTGCACGTTGACGGCGAATGGCGGCAAGCCCTGCCGCCATACATCGCCAACTTGAAAAAACGCCTGCCAGCGCTGGCCTAATGCTCTTTTCGATGGGCATCAAGGGTGGCGACACATGGTCAGAATGGCGTTTTCTACGCATCTTGAGTACGAGGTACTCGATACAGGTTGCGATTTCATTTTTAATATTCAGGCGGCTTACACCCCCCGGCAGCGGGTGATTGAAGAGTCGCTGGGCCTGAACCCGGCGCTAACGCCCTGCTACTACACCGACGCACAAACACAAAGCCGTTTTATTGCCTTGCATGCAGCGCAGGGCTTGCTCACTGTCCGCTACAGCGCCGTCGTTGACCTGACACATTTTGAAGCCGCTCCCAACGAACTGTTTGAAGTCAGCCCCCAGGCATTGCCTGGCCAGGTGCTGCCTTACCTGTACCCCAGCCGTTACTGCCAGTCAGACAGGTTGCTGACATTCGCAGGCCAGCAATTTGGCAGTTCGCCCATGGGTTACAGCCGGGCGCAGGCCATATGCGAATGGGTCAAAAGCAATGTGCGCTTTCAGGGCAACACCAGCAACAGCAACACCTCGGCGCTCGACACGCTGGTTGAGCGCGTCGGCGTATGCCGCGACTTTGCACATTTGATGATTGCCCTGTGCCGCGCTGTCAATCTGCCCGCACGCATGGTCAGCGGCATGGACTACGGCGCAGACATAGTGCTCGGCCCGCCGGACTTTCATGCCTATGTTGAGGTGTATTTGGCCGATGTAGACGGCATGGGGCGCTGGTATATGTTTGACCCATCCGGCACCGCCATTCCGATGGGTTTTGTGCGCTTTTGTACTGGTCGCGATGCGGCTGATATTGCCTTCGCCACCATCTTTGGCAATGTCATTGCTGCGCAACCGATTGTCAGTATTGAAGCGGTAGCCGATTCAAATGGCAACCTGACCTTACCGCAGCATGTCAGCTACGCGCTGTCAACGGACGGCGCTTAGCTGCCTTGCAGAGCCGCATTGCGCCGGCGCTCCCTGAAGGCCTGTAGTTCACCCACCACGCCTTTGCGAAACGCCAGTACGCACACCACAAAAATCACCCCGATGATGACGGTGACCCAGGAGCCAACCTTGTCGGCTAGCATGTTTTGCAGACCGATCACGATGGCGGAACCCAGCACTGGCCCAAAAAAGGTGCCTACACCACCGAGCAGCGTCATCAAAATAACTTCGCCTGACATCGACCAGTGAACATCAGACAGCGTGGCAAAGCCCATGACCAGTGTTTTCATCGATCCTGCCAGGCCAGCTAGCGCTGCTGACAACACAAAAGCCAGCAGTTTGTAGCGGTCAACCTGATAGCCCAGGGAAATCGCGCGTGGTTCGTTTTCACGAATCATCTTGAGCACCTGCCCGAAGGGCGAGTTCACGATGCGCGAGATAAAAAGAAAGCAAAGCACAAAAACCGCCACAACAAAGTAATACATGACGGTGTCTGACACCAGCGGCAAGATGCCAAACAAGCTGCCGCGTGGCACGCCCTGCAAGCCGTCCTCGCCGCCAGTAAAGGGCGCCTGCAGGCAGACAAAATAAACCATCTGGGCAATCGCCAGCGTGATCATTGCAAAGTAAATACCCTGGCGCCGAATCGCCACCGCGCCAACGACCAGGCCAATCAGTCCAGCGCCGATGGTGCCAGCCAGAATCGCCAACTCGGGCGTCCAGTTTTGCGACTTGACAAACCAGCCGGTGATGTAGGCCGCAGAGCCAAAAAAAGCGGCATGACCAAACGACAGCAGACCCGTGAACCCCAGCAGCAAGTTAAAGGCGCAGGCAAACAGAGCGAAGCACAGCAGCTTCATGACGAACACCGGATACAGCCCGAGCATTGGCGCTGTCAGCGCCAATGCCAGCAACACCAGATAGGTGATGCGCGTGATTCTGGCGGATTTGGCGGCAAGGGCCGGTTGGTTGGAAGATTTAGTCACGGGTGGTGCAGGGTCAGTGATCGTGTTGTTCATGGCTTCAAGCCTCCTTGCCGAAAAGACCTGCGGGGCGAACCATCAGCACCAGCACCATGACAACGAACACCACAATGCTCGACGCCTCCGGGTAAAAAACCCGGGTCAGGCCTTCGACCAAACCCAGTCCAATACCGGTGATCACCGAGCCCAAAATCGACCCCATGCCGCCAATCACCACCACCGCAAACACCACAATGATGAGATTCGAGCCCATTAGCGGATTGACCTGGATGATGGGAGCAGCCAGCACGCCGGCCAGTGCCGCCAGCGCCGCACCAGCGCCATAGGTCAGCATGACCATCATTGGCACGTTGATGCCGAAGGCCTGTACCAGGGGCGCGTTTTCGGTACCTGCGCGCAAATAGGCGCCCAGCCGGGTGCGTTCAATCAGGTACCAGGTACCCAGGCAAACGACCAACGACACCAGAACAACCCAAGCGCGGTAGTTGGGCAACACCATAAAACCCAGATTGGTGGCACCCTGCAGCAACTGTGGAACCGGGTAGCTTTGTCCCGAAACGCCATACAGCTCACGAAAAATGCCTTCTGCAATCAGCGTCAGGCCAAACGTGAGAAGCAGACCGTAAATTTCATCCAGCTTGTACAAATGTTGAAGAAAAACGCGCTCGATCACCATGCCCAGAATGCCGACAACCAGCGGCGCCAGGAAAAGCGCTGCCCAGTAGTTGATACCAAGTTGATCCATCATGATCCAGGCGGCAAAAGCGCCCAGCATGTACAGCGCGCCATGAGCAAAATTCACGATGCCCAGCAGGCCAAAAATGACAGCCAATCCCAGGCTCAGCATGGCGTAAAAAGCGCCATTGACCAAACCCAGCAACAACTGGCCTAAAAAAGCTTGCAGGGGGATACCGAAAATTTCCATGGCGGTGTTGGCTTACTCTTCAGATTATTTTTTAAGCAAAGAACACTTGGACTCGGCCACCGTGGTGAATGCTTGCTCGCCAGGTACTTTGGCAATGGTTTTGTAGTAATCCCATGGGGTGATGGATTCTTTGGAGTTTTTGACTTCAAACAAATAAATGTCACGAAGCATGCGGCCGTCGGCACGGACTTGGCCTTTGCCATAAAAGTCATCAAACTTCATGGATTTCATGGTGCTCATGACTTTGTCGCCATCTGTTGTGCCTGCGGTTTGCACAGCCTTCAAATAGTTGGAGGCAGCAGAATAATCAGCAGCCTGAATGCTGGACGGCATGCGCTTGTATTTTGCAAAAAAGCGTGCAGCAAATTTGCGTGATGCATCGTCCTGATTCCAGTACCAGCTGTCGGCCAGTTGCAGGCCTTCAGTCGTGGCCAGGCCCAGGCTGTGCACGTCATTGATAAAGACCAGCAGACCAGCAACTTTCATGGTTTTGGTGATGCCAAATTCTTTGGCTGCTTTCATGGCGTTGATGGTGTCGCCACCCGCATTGGCCAAGGCCAGGATCTGTGCTTTGGACGATTGCGCCTGGAGCAGGAAAGATGAAAAATCAGATGCATTCAGCGGGTGCCGCACGGCCCCTGCTACGGTTCCGCCGTTGGCTTTGACCACATTGGATGCATCGCCTTCAAGTGAATAGCCGAACGCATAGTCAGCCGTCAGGAAATACCAGCTTTTGTTGCCTGCGTTGACCAGCGCTTTACCGGCCACTTTGGCCAAAGCAACGGTGTCGTAGGCGTAGTGAACGGTGTATGGCGTGCAGTCCTCATTGGTCAGGCGGGCAGAGCCTGCACCAATGGCGATGAAGGGGCGCTTCTTTTCGGCCATGACTTTGGACATGGCAATCGCCGTGCCTGAGCTGGTGCCGCCAATCAGCATGGACAGGCCGTCTTTGTCAACCCATTCACGGGCTTTTGACGAGGCCACATCCGCCTTGTTCTGATGGTCGGCTACCAATACTTCAACCGGGCGTCCGAGAACCTTGCCGCCAAAGTCCTGCACCGCCCACTTGACCATTTCAGCGCCCGCTGGGCCGTCAATATCGGCATACAGACCAGACATGTCGGTGATAAAACCAATTTTGACGGGGCCGGTGTTTTGCGCCAGAACTGGCGCGCCCGCAATGCCCAGGCCGAGAACCATGGCAGCAATGAGCGGTTTGAGGGATGTGTGTGATTTGAGTTTCATGAATGTCTCCGGTTGAAGGTGTAATTAAGCGAACGAAAAAAATAAGGCCTGCCGCTGTGACGGATCAGACCCCCAGGTACTCTTGCAGCATGCCCATGTTCTGGGTCAGCTCTGATTGGGCAAACTGCTTGACGATGGTGCCGTGCTCCATCACATAAAAACGGTCTGCCAGCGGTGCCGCAAATCGAAAGTTCTGCTCGACCAGCACGATGGTGTAGCCCTTGGCCTTGAGCGTGAGGATCATCTCTGCCAACTTCTGCACAATCACGGGGGCCAGGCCTTCGGAGATTTCATCGAGCAGCAGAAGGCGCGCGCCGGTACGCAAAATGCGCGCAACCGCGAGCATTTGTTGCTCGCCACCCGACAGTCGCGTGCCGGGGCTGCTGGCGCGCTCTTTCAGGTTCGGAAACATCGCGTAAATCTCATCAAGACTCATGCCGCCAGGTGCAATGGTGGGCGGCAGCATCAGGTTTTCTTCTGCGCTTAACGACGCAAAAATACCGCGCTCTTCCGGGCAGTAACCGACGCCAACGCCCAGCCTGGCAATTTTGTGCGCCGGCATCTTGATGGATTCTTCACCGCTGATTTTGATGGAGCCTTTGCGTGTGCCGGTCAGGCTCATGATGGCGCGCATGGTGGTGGTGCGGCCCGCGCCGTTGCGTCCCAGCAGCGTGACCACCTCACCCTGGTTGACAGTCAGATTTACGCCGTGCAGGATATGCGATTCGCCATACCATGCATGCAGATTTTCCAGTTTGAGGAGTTCTTGGGTCATGCTCAGTGTGCGCCGACAAGTTCTGTGTTGGATGTGCCCATATAGGCTTCAATGACCAGCGGATTTTTAGCCACCTCGTCATACGGGCCATCGGCAATGATGGCGCCGCGCTGCAATACCGTGATGCGGTCTGCAATGGATGACACCACACTCATGTTGTGCTCCACCATCAGGATCGTGCGGCCGCTGGAGACTTTTTTGATCAATTGGGTGACGCGGCTGACGTCTTCATGGCCCATGCCCTGGGTGGGCTCATCGAGCAGCATTAATTCGGGCTCCAGTGCCAGCGTGGTGGCCAACTCCAGTGCGCGTTTGCGGCCATAGGGCAGGTTGACCGTCATCTCGTCAGCAAAGCTGCTGAGGTCTACCTCGGCAAGTAACTGGCGAGCGCGCTCATGCAGATGAAACAGTGAGTCTTCGGGTTTCCAGAAATGAAATGAGGTGCCGAGATTGCGCTGTAAAGCGGCACGTACGTTCTCAAGCACGGTCATGTGCGGGAAAACGGCTGAAATCTGAAACGACCGGACAATGCCGCGTCGGGCCGTCT
The DNA here is from genome assembly GCA_031417995.1 of Polaromonas sp. Taxonomy (GTDB): domain Bacteria; phylum Pseudomonadota; class Gammaproteobacteria; order Burkholderiales; family Burkholderiaceae_C; genus Polaromonas. Next base: position 38,253 of record JANOWR010000084.1, read on the forward strand.
GCGCGGGCTTTTCATGCGTAATGTCTACACCGTTAAACGTGATGCTGCCGCGCGTGGGCGGCAAGAACTTGGTCAGCAAATTGAAAAATGTGGTCTTGCCTGCGCCGTTGGGCCCAATCAGTGCATGGATGTGTCCGCGCTGGACTTTCAGATCCACGTTATCGACGGCGACAAATCCCTTGAATTCTTTACTCAGACTGCGTGTTTCAAGAATGAACTCAGTTGACAAATGACTCTCCGGCGTGAAGGTAGGGCGAGGGGAAGTTCAGCCCCGCTGTATTGACAAAATTATCTTATGCGTCTTTTGGGCGCGGCGCTACCGGGTAATACCATTAGTTGGTTGTGCATCATGTGTGACTCTGAACGACTTTGAGCGATATTGATTGAATCTAAATGTGTATTGCATCAATTGCCGAAATTTTGGAAAAGCATTGTTTGGTGTGAGACGATTACACCCATGCAATATTTCGCGCCCAAACATAGTTCTGCTTCGTCGGACTCAAGCTCTGCTGAGCGCGCATGGCTTGAGCCTGCTGACGTTTTTTTCCGGAGCTTTCTGGCCCGACCCGAGCTTGCGCTCGTGCCTGAATCTTGCGAAGCTGAACTCGCCCTGCATACAGCACTCAACCACGCACCTTTAAAACCTGTTGCGCCTGCTGAATTGCTTGTATTGAAAGATCTGGATGCGCGCGAAAGCTACACGCATTTTTTGCGCTTTCGTGATGGGCTACTTGCCGCTGGCACGCTAGAGGCTTATTACCAGCAACTGTTTCCGCGCAACGGCGCAGGTCATGTCAACATCCCGCCCGTATTCATTGACATGCTGGTCGATGCCATCACGCACAGCATGTTGGGTGACGCGGCAGACGCCTACGAGGCCAGAGCACGCGAAATGCTCTTTCGCACCCAGCGCATCAGCACGCAAAATGGCCAGGTTTTAAGTGGCGACCAGCTCACGCTGGACATGCTGAACGAAACCGGTGGCCTGGGTGATATTGGGCGCTTTCTGGCAGAGGCCAAAGCACCAATGGCCACCGTCAACATGCAGGTGCTGACAGACGACAACGCCGCAGCTTACTTTCAGCAAGCTGCAGGCCGCCATGCCTTTTTGCTCGACCTGACACATGAAGTGACCAACGACCTGAGCCACGGTTTGGTGTTCACCATGACGCGCGCCCGATCAGGCCTGAAAGCGCTGGCCTGTGTGCTGCAAAAGTGGGTGCAGCACTTTTTAGGTGTGACCGTCACCATCCGACCCCTGCAAAAAATCGACGACGAGGCCTGGCGCTGGCATGTCGGGCTGGACACCGCATCTACCGCGCTGCTCAACGACCTGTATGAGGGCAGGGAAGTAGAGCCCGAGCGTTTGCAGCGGCTGGTCAGCCTTTTCAGGCTTGACTTTGCAGACCCGCAGGACATGCGGGCCGATGTGGCGGGCAAGCCGGTGTACCTGGGACTCATGATGAATGCGGACGGCATTGTCAAACTCAAGCCGCAAAATTTGCTGGTGAATTTGCCGTTGCGCGCAAGTGTGCAATAACAATCACCTTTTTTGCGCATAACTTTACAAGGATCATCATGACCTTACCGACACATCGCCTGATGAATCGCCGTGCTGTGCTGCAAGGCGCTGCCGCCAGCCTGGCCGCACCTTGGGTGTTGACCCACCCATCATTTAGTTCTGCAGCGCAAATCGCGGGTGGCAAAACCATCACGCTGGTGGTGTCGTACGCCGCCGGGGGCGGGGCTGATTTGATGGCCCGGCTGATCGCGCCCAAACTGGCCGAAGCGCTGGGCCAGACGGTGGTGGTTGACAACAAGCCCGGTGCCAGCGGCCAGATTGCGGCGGCGCAAGTGGCGCGCGCTGTGCCTGATGGCACGCAGTTGCTGCTCGATGCCTCGTCGTTTGCGGTTAACCCGGCACTCTTCCCCAAGCTGCCTTACGACAGCGACAAAGCCTTTACCCCATTAGCGGTGCTGGCGCTGTATCCCAATGTGCTGGTGTGTACGCCTGGCTTTGAAGCCAAAACTGTCAAAGACCTGATCAAAATGGCCAAAGCCAAGCCGGGGCAAATCTCCTATGCATCGTCGGGCAATGGCTCGGCCCAACACCTGGCGGGTGCGCTGTTTGAAGACCGTGCGGGTGTCAAACTCACCCACATACCGTACCGGGGCGGTGGCCCGGCCATGAACGATGTGATGGCTGGGCAGGTGCCGCTGTTTTTCGCCAATGTGGCATCGTCACTGGGGCAAATCCAGTCTGGTAGGCTGCGCCCATTGGCCGTTACAGCCAAGTTGCGCACCCGGGCATTGCCGAACATCCCAACCATGGAAGAAGCCGGCGTGCCTGCTTACGAGGTGCTTGAATGGAACCCGGTACTCGGCCCCGCAGGCATGGACGCAGCAACCAAAAGCACCTTGACTGCAGCGCTGCGCAAAGCCATGGCTGACCCCGAGGTACTGGGCCGTGTACGCGCCCTGAGTGGCGAGGTTTTCCCGGACGGGCCTGATGGCCTGGTACCCGCATTTCTAAAGGCGCAGCAAGTGCAGTGGGGGCGGGTGGTGCGTGAACGGAACATTGTTGCGGGTTGATGTTGCCAGTTGACGTTGCTCCAGGCTGGGACTGCCATGTGCATGTGTTTGATGGCGCCGCCAAAGTAGCACCTGGCCATTACGCGCCCCAGCACCGGCCACTGGCGGCCATAGAAGAGTTGGCGCAAAGTCACGGCTTTGGCCACCTGGTACTGGTGCAGCCCAGCGTGTACGGCACTGACAACACGGTGCTGCTGAATGCCTTGCGCGTGCAACCGGGGCGGCATCGCGGTGTGGTGGTGCTGGACGCTTCCATCAGCGATGCAGAACTGGCTAGCATGCATGCGCTGGGCGTGCGCGGTGTGCGCTTCAATCTGGTCTCGCCTGCTGGAAACAGCAGCAACCTTGCAGCAGATTTTGCAGAACTTGCGCCGCGTTTGCAGGCACTTGGCTGGCATGTACAGTGGTACGCGCGGCCTGAAGATTTGCCTCTTGTCTTTGCATTGCACCAGACAACGCCAGTGCCTGCGGTACTCGACCATCTGGCTGGCCTGCATGCAAATTTGCCTTCAGACCACGCTGCTTGGCAAGCGCTTGAAAAGCTGGCCGGACAGGGTGCGTGGGTCAAATTGTCGGGCTGGTATCGCCTGCAAGCCCATGCGCCTTACACGGTGCTGGACAGCAACATCGCTCGGGTTGCAAAGCTGTTCGCAGTTCATCTGGTCTGGGGCTCTGACTGGCCACACACCTTGTTTGCGGCTGATGCGCTGCCCACCTATGCCAGCACCACGGAGCCTGTTATTCGGGTGCTGAGCGAGGTGCAAAAATTGGATGCTTTGCAACAGGCGCCAGGTCGGCTTTACGCCTGAGTCACCTCTACCCGGCCCGGTAGCTTAAAATCATGCGTTAACCTATTTTTCATCTGGAGTCCTTCATGCCCAAAAAAATCAGAGTCGAAGCCGACATCTGCGCCCCCAAGCCCGTCCCGCCAAAGGGCTTTACTACCAGCACGGGCCATGGCCAAAAGGTGAGCCTTGAGCGCGGCACATCTACCCGCAGCAAAAAGAACCCTGGCAAGCGTCCTAAAAAGGGCGGTTGATGTTTGTAGCGTCTTGCAGACGTCAAAAGCGGCCTCAAAGGCCGCTTTTTTGTTTTTGGACGACTAAAAAGCTTGAAAACAGGCCTTTTTAACCATGAAATAAGGCCCTGGCCCATTGAAATCGGGCGCGAGTAGCTATGAATTAAATAGCATCTCGGGTGTATGAATCTGGGCAAATTACCTCACATATTGCGCCGGTATTGCCCGCCCACCTCAAACAGCGCGTTGGTGATCTGCCCTAACGAGCAAACGCGCACGGCGTCCATCAGCACTTCAAACACATTGGCGTTGTCGATCACCGCTTTTTGCAGGCGTTTGAGCATGGCCGGTGATTCGCTCGCATGTTTGGCGTGAAACTCTTCCAGCCGCTTGAGCTGGCTCTGCTTTTCAGCTTCGGTTGAGCGGGCCAGTTCCAGCTTGTCTTGCACCGCGTCGCCATGCGGGTTGCGGAAGGTGTTGACGCCGATGATGGGCAGCTCGCCAGTGTGTTTGAGCATTTCGTAGTGCATCGATTCGTCCTGGATGCGGCCACGCTGGTAGCCGGTTTCCATGGCACCCAGCACGCCGCCACGTTCAGCGATGCGCTCAAACTCCTGCAGCACGGCTTCTTCAAGCAGCTCGGTGAGCTCTTCAATGATAAACGCGCCCTGGGTCGGGTTTTCGTTTTTGGCCAAGCCCCATTCGCGGTTGATGATGAGTTGAATAGCCATGGCGCGGCGCACTGATTCCTCTGTCGGTGTGGTGATGGCCTCGTCAAACGCGTTGGTGTGCAGGCTGTTGCAGTTGTCGTAAATCGCGATCAGCGCTTGCAGGGTGGTGCGGATGTCGTTGAACTGGATCTCCTGCGCGTGCAGCGATCTTCCGCTGGTCTGGATGTGGTATTTGAGTTTTTGGCTGCGCTCGTTCGCGCCGTACTTTACTTTAATCGCCACGGCCCAGATGCGGCGCGCCACGCGGCCCATCACGGTGTATTCCGGGTCCATGCCGTTGCTGAAGAAGAACGACAGGTTGGGTGCGAAGTCATCAATGTGCATGCCACGCGCCAGATAGGCTTCAACAAATGTAAAGCCGTTGCTCAGGGTAAATGCGAGCTGCGAAATCGGGTTGGCCCCGGCCTCGGCAATGTGATAACCGCTGATGGACACGCTGTAAAAGTTGCGCACCCGGTTGTGCACAAAGTACTGGGCAATGTCGCCCATGACTTTCAGGCTGAACTCGGTGGAGAAGATGCAGGTGTTCTGACCCTGATCTTCTTTCAGGATGTCGGCCTGCACCGTGCCGCGCACGTTTTCTTGCACCCATTCGCGGATCTTCGCAACTTCAGTGGCGGTCGGGTCACGGCCATTGTCGGCTTTGAACTTGTCCATGTTCTGGTCAATGGCGGTGTTCATGAACATGGCCAGAATGCTCGGCGCCGGGCCGTTGATCGTCATGCTGACCGACGTGGTCGGGCTGCACAAATCAAAGCCGCCGTACAGCACCTTCATGTCGTCAAGCGTGGCAATGCTCACACCGCTGTTGCCCACCTTGCCGTAAATGTCGGGCCGCAAGCCGGGGTCATTGCCATACAGCGTGACCGAGTCAAACGCGGTTGACAGCCGCTTGGCCGCCATGCCTTCGCTGAGCAGCTTGAAACGCGTGTTGGTACGGAAAGGATCACCCTCACCGGCAAACATGCGGGTCGGGTCTTCACCCTCACGCTTGAACGCAAAGGTGCCTGCGGTATAGGGATAGCTGCCGGGCACGTTGTCCAGCATCAGCCACTGCAGCACCTCGCCATCGTCATGGTATTTGGGCAGGCTGACTTTGCGAATCGGCGTGCCTGAGAGGGACTTGGTGACCAGTGCCGTGCGGATTTCCTTGTCGCGAATCTTCACCACATATTCATCGCCCGCATAAGCCGCCTGCATGTCAGGCCACTGGGCCAGCAGCGCGCGCGCGTCAGCGTCCATGCGCGCTTTGCGGTGGCCAGCCAGGTCGAGTGCGGCCTCGGCGGCAGGGGCGCGGCCTGGCTTGTCGATTTTCAGCATGGCGGCGGCGGCTTTCAGTTGCTGCACCTCACGCGCCAGTTGGCCTTGGGCTATGGCGCGTTTTTTGTAGCCGCGCACAGTGTCGCTGATCTCAGCCAGATAGCGGGTGCGTGCTGCGGGCACGACCGGGGTCTGGTTGGTGCTGTGCCTCACGTTTGCTATGGGCAGTGTGCCTTCAATCAACGTTAAACCCAGCTCTTGCAAACGCGGCTTCATGGCTTGGTACAGCGCAGTCACCCCATCATCATTAAAGCGCGCAGCCATCGTGCCAAACACCGGCATCTGGTCAGCCGGTGTGCCCCAGGCTTCCTTGTTGCGCTGCACCTGCTTGGCCACGTCACGCAGCGCGTCGAGCGAGCCTTTGCGGTCGAATTTGTTAATCGCCACAAACTCGGCAAAGTCCAGCATGTCGATTTTTTCCAGCTGGCTGGCCGCGCCAAACTCGGGCGTCATCACATACATCGGCACATCGACATGCGGCACGATGGCGGCGTCGCCCTGGCCAATGCCCGAGGTTTCGACCACGATCAAATCAAAGCCTGCACATTTGCATGCGGCAATCACATCGGGCAGGGCTTTGCTGATTTCTGAGCCGAATTCGCGCGTGGCCAATGACCGCATAAAAACACGCGGTCCCGCAGACCAGGGGTTGATGGCGTTCATGCGGATGCGGTCACCGAGCAACGCGCCGCCGCTTTTGCGACGTGATGGATCAATGCTGATCACCGCAATCCGCAGCGCATCGTTTTGATCCAGTCGCAAACGGCGAATCAACTCGTCGGTCAAAGACGATTTGCCCGCACCGCCCGTACCCGTGATGCCCAGAACTGGTATCTTTTTAGTAGCTGCTTGTGCCCGTATTTGTTGGGCTACAGCCTCTTTTACCTTGTCATTCTCTAATGCAGTAATAAGCTGCGCGAGTGCGCGCCAAGCTGCCTCGGTGTGGCCTGCAACGGAATTGATGCTGGTGGGTGCAAAACCCGTCAAATCCTTGTCGCAGCGCATCACCATCTCGCCAATCATGCCGGCCAGGCCCATCTTTTGACCATCTTCAGGGCTGTAAATGCGCGTCACGCCGTAGGCATGCAGCTCCTTGATTTCTGGCGGCACAATCACGCCGCCGCCGCCACCAAACACCTGAATATTCTCTCCACCCCGGCTTTTGAGCAAATCGACCATGTACTTGAAGTACTCCACATGGCCGCCCTGGTAGCTGCTGATGGCGATGCCCTGTGCGTCTTCCTGCAGCGCGGCGGTGACGACTTCGTCAACACTGCGGTTGTGCCCCAAATGGATCACCTCTGCACCCATGCTTTGCAAAATACGCCGCATGATGTTGATGGCTGCGTCATGCCCATCAAACAATGAGGCCGCTGTGACAAAGCGCACCTTGTGAGTGGGGCGGTAGTTGGCCAGGGCTTTGTATTCTGCGGACAAGTCGGTCATGGTGGTGTCTCTGCGATGCAGGTGATATGAATTGACGTTTACGTAAACGTCAATCTTACTCTTTTCATGAAATTCAGGCAAAAAAAAGAGGTGCCCAGCACCTCTTTTTTGTTTAACACCTCAACAGCGCTGTTTAATTGCTGCCGTACAGGTAGTTGGGCAGCCACAGCGTCAGGCCTGGCCAGATGTACATGAAGACCATGCACAAAATCACGATCAGCATGTAGGGCATCATGCCCGCAAAAATCTGGTTGATCGTCACGTGTGCTGGCGATACCCCTTTCAAATAAAACGCTGACATGGCCACTGGCGGCGACAGGAAAGCCGCCTGCAAATTGACAAACACCAGCACGCCCCACAACATTGGGTCAATCTGGAAGTGCGCCAGCAGTGGCAAAAAGATGGGGACAAAAATCACGATGATTTCGGTCCATTCAAGCGGCCAGCCGAGTATAAAAATGATGGCCTGCGACAGCAGTAAAAACTGCATGGGTGTGAGGTTCATGCTCAGGACCCAGGTCTCTACCAGACGCTGCCCGCCAAGGATGGCAAACACTGCTGAAAACAATGCAGAGCCAACAAACAGCCAGCACACCATGGATGTGGTTTTGGACGTTAAAAACACCGCCTCCTTGATCTTCTGAAAGTTCAGTGTGCCGGCCTGCCAGGCCATCAGAAATGCACCCGCAGCGCCCACTGCGGCTGATTCAGTAGCTGTGGTGATGCCGAACAAAATAACGCCCAGCACGATAAACGTCAGGATGGCCAGCGGCGCAACCGAGTGAATCAGCATCGACATGATTTCATACTGCTCATCATTAAAGCTGTAGTAGTAGTACGCCAGCAGTGCTGCGGTAATGATGCAAACGATCAGGAAGCCCGTGTAAAAGCCAGACGGCACAGGTTCTGTTTTAGGGGCGTTGGTGGCTTCGCCTGCGCCCATTTCTTTCAAGGGTTCGTCCTTGGCGGTGGTTGCGGGCTCAGTCCCTGGTGGCTCTTTGACATCACCTGAGCCTGGTGGCGCTTGCAGGCCACCTTCTGCTGGGGGTTCTTGTACGCCGCCTTTCTCAGCAGGCGGTTCTTGCACACCACCGCTTGCCGCCGGTGGCTCTTGTACGCCGCCTGCAATTTTTGGTTCTGCTACACCGGCCTTTTGCGTCATTTGTGCAACGGCCACAGGAGGCGCATCATTGTCTTTTTGCGAGTAAATCGTGACGTACCACCACACTGCGCCTAGCGTGGCCACAGCCACGATGACGGGTGCCAGAGCACGTGTCAGTGCTGCCAAAATTTGCCACCACTTGATGCTGACGCCCTGAACGCCACTGCGCAACGCTTTGGCAGGTGACACCAGCGCCATCAGCAAAGCAGGCAACATGAAGCGTGAGTAGCTGCTAGAGATGTGTGCCACCCACGGGGAGATGGGCGCTTTCATTTGTTCAGGTGGCAGCTTGGGCGCAATCTTGGGGTTGATCATGCACCAGCCGATGACATAAACCAGATACAAAAACGCCAGAAAGAAACCCGGGAACATGGCCGCCGCATACAGCTTGACGACCGACTGCCCAGCCACTGCGGCATACACAATGATCATGACCGACGGTGGTATCAAAATACCCAGCGTGCCGCCAGCGGTAATGACACCTGCGGCCAACCGTGTGTCGTAGCCCGCGTTCAGCATGGGCCGCATGGCAATCACGCCCATCAGCACCACCACGGCACCCACCAGGCCGCTGGCGATGCCCCAGAAGGTGCAAATCACCAGCGTGGTCACGGCTAGTGACCCGGGCAAATGACGAAAAGCCAATTGCACGCTCGTAAACATTTTGTCCACCAGCGCGCCGCGTTCCATGATGTAACCCATCAGCACAAACAACGGGATGGACAGCAACACATCGTTGTTCATGGCACCAAAAGCGCGTTGCACCATCAGAGAAAAAATCTTGTTGTCCAGCCATGGCATGGACGGGTCGTAAAAGGCCACAAAGCCAAAGAGCATGCCCAAACCCATCAGGGTAAAAGCGGTCGGGAAACCCATCATGATCACCACAATGATCAGGCACAACATCGTCAAACCAAGTGCAGCATTGCTCATCACATCAACCCTTCATTCCGGCAGATTTTTCAATGGCCATGCGCTTGGTTTCTTCATCCACACTTTCGCTGCCCTCCAGCTGCTGCGCCACCACGTCGGACTCTTGTGCGTCTTTCAGGCGCGGTGTCCAGGCACCGGTTTTCAGGCACACGATGCAGCGGATGATTTCAGAGATGCCTTGCATCAGCACCAGCGCGCCTGCAAATGGAATCATGAACTTGAACGGGTACACCGGCAGCGGGTCAGCGTTAAAGGTTTGTTCGTTGATGGCAACGGAATCCTGAAAATATGACCAGCCTGCCCAGGTCAGTGCGGCAATGCCAGGGATAAAAAACACGATGTACAGCACCAGGTCAATACTGGCTTGTGTGCGTGGCTTGAAGTTGCCGTATAAAAAGTCACCCCGAACATGGCCGTCTTGCGCCAGCGTGTAAGCACCGCCCATCATGAAAAGCGTGCCATACAGCATGTTGCTGGCATCAAACACCCAGGCAGTGGGGGCGTTCAGCGCATAGCGCTTGAAAACTTCTGCCACCACCAGCAGCATCAACACCACAATTAGCCACGAGAAGGCCTTGCCAACCCAGGTGCTGATGTGGTCAGCCGAGTGCAAAAGCGTTTGTATTTTCATTGTTATCAATTTCTAAAAAAACAAACCAGCCACCCGGTTTCCCGAGGTGGCTGGCTATATGGAAGCATCAAATCACTTCAAAATCTGATCATACTTTCAACAAGCTTTTATCAGGCCTTCTTGGCGCCTTTGCCAAAGTAATGGTTGTAGGCCATTTTGAAGTCGACCATGTAATCGTTCTGCCATTGGCCAGCACGCTCGGCGTAGACTTTTTGTGACTCAAGAATTTTCTTGAACATTGCGTTTTCAGCGCCTTTTTTCTCGATGATCTTGTCCCACGATGCCAGTTGTGCTTTCAAAATCGCATCAGGCGTTTTGTAGAACTTGATGCCCTGCTTTTTCAGCTCAATGTAGTCTTTGGAATTGCGGTCAATCGCCTTCCAGCTCATGTCGGCACTGGCCGCCTGCACGGCATAGTCAATGATGGACTTGAGCTCAGCTGGCAGGGCAGCATGCTTGGTCTTGTTGAACAAGATCTCAAACTGCTCGCCGGACTGGTGGAAGGACTGCAACATGCAATTTTTAACCACATCCGGAAAGCCCAAAATGCGGTCAGAGGTGGCGTTGTTGAATTCAGCTGCGTCCAGCAGGCCACGGTCCAAGGCGGGAATAATTTCGCCGCCTGGCAGCGGGTTGACCGCAGCACCCATGTCAGTGTACATGTCAACGGCCAAGCCGACGGTGCGGAATTTCACGCCCTTGAGCTGCGCCACGTTGGAGATCGGCTTTTTAAACCAGCCAAACGGCTGCGTAGGCATGGGGCCGTAGAGGTAAGACACCACATCCATGTTCATGGACTTGTAAATTTCGTCCAGCAGCGCCTTGCCGCCGCCGTAGTTGTGCCAGGCCAGCACCATGTTCGGGTCCATGCCGAAGGCTGGGCCTGAGCCCCACAGTGCCAAGGCATTGTTTTTGCCGTAGTGGTAAGCCACGACACCGTGGCCGCCGTCAAGCGTGCCCTTGTTCACGGCTTCCAGCAACTGGAAAGCTGGCACGACCGAGCCGGATGGCAGGACTTCAATTTTCAGTTTGCCGCTGGCCATGGCATTGACTTTGCCCGCAAAGTCGTTGGCGTATTCATGAAAAATGTCTTTGGCTGGCCAGGTGCTCTGAAAGCGCAGCGTGGTGGTGGTTTGCGCGGTGGCCACCATGGGGGCCGACATGGCACCTGCTGCAATGGCGGCACCTTTTAGCAGGCTGCGGCGGCGTGGGGTTTTGTTATCGGTCATGTTATGTCTCCTGGTTGTTGATTAAGGTTAGCATGCACACAATCATTATTCCTCACTTGAGGCCGTTAAGAAAGAGGGTTTTCACCAAGCAGCATGCGTCGCACGCCGCCCCATGCTTCAACACCCAAGGCTTATTTGATCGTCAAGCCCCTGAGCGCCGGATCTCCCGGCGGAAATCGCAACTTCAGCCCCTGCAAGGCATCGCGCAGCAGTGTGGCAATCATCAGGTTGCGGTGTGTCTTGGAGTTGGCGGGCACCACTGTCCAGGGTGCCCAAGGTGTGCTCGTTGCATTGAGCAGCGCTTCGTAGGCTTTCTGGTACGGCTTCCATTGTTTGCGGGCCTCAATATCGCCAAGTGCAAACTTCCAGTGTTTGGTTTCGTCGTCAATGCGTTCTTGCAGGCGCACGCGCTGTTCGTCAAAGCTGATGTGCAGCATGAACTTCAGAATGACCGTGCCGTTTTCAGTCAGCATGCGTTCAAAGTCATTGATCTGTGCAAAGCGCTGGGCGGTCTGCTTGGTCGTGATCCAGCCATTGACGGGCGGTACCAGCACATCTTCATAGTGACTGCGGTTAAAAATCATGGTCTCGCCATGGCCCGGCATTTTTTGATGAATGCGCCACAGGTAGTCATGCGCGCGTTCGTCCTCGGTAGGGGCTTTCCAGCCAACGGTGTGCACGCCCAACGGACTCATGCGGTTGAACACGCCGCGCAGCGTGCCGTCCTTGCCTGATGTGTCAGTACCCTGCAAAACCACCAGCAGCTTGTAGCGTTTGTCAGCGTAAAACAGGTTTTGCAAGCCGTCCAGTTCAACAGCCAATGCTTCAGTCGCCGCAATATCAGTTTGCTTGTCTCCGCTTGAAAACGGTTTGGCGGCGGGGTCAAAGTCTTTGAGCGCCCGCCCTTTTGCCAAAGGAAGTTGCCACTGGGCTGATAACTTGGCCATCCATAGTTCCTTGTGTTGATGCAGCTGACTCAGGTGAATTGACCTGACTATAAGAGGATTGAGAGGATTGAGATGCAAAGCTACACTTCATTTTCATAAACCTTGAACGCTAAAACCATGACCACTGATGTGAGTGCCGCCGTCCCTGGCTATGCAGGTGATGTGACGCCCGCTCAAGCTTTTGCCTGGTGGCAGTCCGGCGCTGCCGTGTTGGTGGATGTGCGCTCCGATGCAGAACGCGAATGGGTTGGCTTTGTGCCGGGTGCCATGGTGGTGGCCTGGAAGCAATGGCCTGGCATGGCCATTAATGCGGGTTTTGATGAAGGCATGAAAGCGGCTGTGCCTGCTGGCAAAAAAGCCGTGCTGCTATGCCGCAGCGGCGTGCGGTCAATTGCGGCTGCCAAGCGCGCCACCGAATTGGGCATTGAGGCCTACAACATTCTTGAGGGTTTTGAGGGCGACCCTGATGCGCAGGCACAGCGCGGCCTTCTAGGTGGCTGGCGATTTCGGGGCTTGCCTTGGCAACAAGCTTGACAGCGCCTTCAGGTTTGCAACATCTTGTAACAAAACAAGCGAAAAACCCACATATTCTGCTGCCGTTTGGTAGTTATATAGTTTTCTTTTTGGGGTAAAAAGCACTTTTTTAGCCCTACCCCCTGTCAGAATTGACAGGGGGTAGGGTGAATTGATGTGTCCAAGCGTTTTCAATGGGGATTCCTTTATCAATGGAGTCTCCTCATGCAAGTACTCGAACGCAAAATTTCGCCGACCGCCAAGGCATTTCAAAATCCTGCTTTAGGCAAGAATCTTTCGGCACGGATAGCCAGGGACTTCACGCCCAGATGGGAGCAGCAATGGGGTGGCAAGTTCATGCTGCATGGTGTCACGCCAGGGCCAAACGCCATACGGCTAGATGGCAATGACTATCTCGGTATTACAGGTCACCCCAGTATTGTTCAGGCACAGGTAGACGCACTGCGCAAAGAGCAGGAGTTTGTGGTGCAGTCCGGTGTGTTCCACCTTAACCAGCACCCCACCCGATTGCTTGAGACAGCTTTGGCCGAATGGGTGGGTAAAGACGATGGATTTATCTGTCAATCGGGTTATTCGGCCAACGTCGGTTTATTGCAGGCGATTGCAGACGCCAATACACCCGTCTATCTTGATACCTTGGCGCACGCTTCACTTTGGGAAGGTGCGCATGCTGCGCGAGCGCCATCTTTTGCATTTCGTCATAACGATCCGGCACACCTGGCGCGTGTCATTGCCAAAAACGGACCCGGCATTGTGGTGGTGGATTCCGTTTACAGCACCACCGGTGCAATATGTCCACTGACAGAGATAGTAGACATCGCAGAGCAGGGCAACTGCATGATTTTGGTGGATGAATCCCATTCTCTGGGCACCCATGGACCTGAGGGGGCAGGCTTGTGCGCTGCTTTGGGACTGTCAGAACGCGTGCACTTTATCACCGCCAGCCTTGCAAAAGCTTTTGCTGGACGCGCGGGATTTTTTACAGCACCAGCCCACATGCGCTACTACATTTTGTGCTCCAGTTTTCCTAATATTTTCAGCTCCAGTTTGTTGCCTTACGAGATTGCTGGCTTGTCAGCGACGCTGGAGCTGATTCGTAAAAGCGACGAGGCGCGTACTCGGCTGCATGCAAGTACCAAGCGCCTTCGTGCGAGCCTGAGTAATCTGGGTTACCCGATACACCAAGGCAGTCAGCAAATCATTGCACTGGAGGTGGGCATGGAGTCAGACACCATGCAACTGCGCGACCGTCTTGAAGAGCGTGATGTTTTTTCTTCCATGTTTTGCGCGCCAGCTACCAGCAGCAAGCGCGCCATGATGCGAATGACCCTGAATGCCGGGCTGATGGACTCGGAGCTTGATCATGTCGAGGCGGCAGCACGAGAAATTGCGCCTATCGTCAAGCCATGGGACTGGCCGATTGCGCGCCGAGCCCGGGCCGCACAAACTGACGCCTAGCAGATGCCTAGTCTTGCAGTTGCCTGTTGCCCTTGCCAGTTAAAAAGCGCTGGTAGCTGTGGGTGGACTGCGGGCAGAATATCTCGCTGATCTCAAAAAGTGCAGCGTATAAATGTGCTGGGTCTGTTCCCAGCCTGAAGGCCTCGCGTGGCCTGGCTTTCTGGTTTGAGCCCAGTGCCAGCTGTAGCTCGAGGTCGATGAGTTTTTTGCCAGATCGCACCTGCTCCACGGTGATGGCGTCCCAGCCCTGCGACTCGGCCATTTCAGCCAGCTCTGACAGCCTGTCCGCAGGCTCAAGCTGTAGCCACATGGTTTGCGCCGCGCTGTCCAGAGCGAGCACTCCGAAGGGCGCGCCTGTCACCACGTGTTCTACCCAGCACTGGGCACGTGCCAGTTTTTCCAGCTCGGCAGAAATCGTTGGGTCACTTAAAAACGCATTTTGTGGCATCGACAGCGTTGCGCGCCAGGTTTGTTCGTGCCTCAGGCTGGGCTTGTGCAGCAGGCCTTGTATGGCCTCAGTCAGGCGTTGCCGTATGTCGGTGGACTGCTTGGGAATGAACTGTTGAATCAGCCCCCGGTTAAATGCCGACACCGCAAGCTGTTCATCCGCGCGGCCTGTCAGTAAAATGCGTGAACCCGACCAGGGCGTGAGTTCGCCCAGCACCTTCAGGCCGCTCATGGCGGGCATGGAGTAGTCGACCACACAGACCTGGGTCAGGGCAAAGCGGGCCGTGCCGTCTTCGCGCCAGTACTGCAGGATTTGCGGGATCAGGGCAGCGCCGTCGCGCCATCGGTTGATGATTTCCTGCTGCTGCCAGGCATCGGCCTCCCACAACGGGGGCTCCTGCTGCAGGGTATTGATGCAGTCCACCGGCCGCAGGAAGAGCCGGGCGTACCAGTCGGGCGGCATGACGACCGCAAGCATTTCCAGGTAGTCTGGATCGTCATCCAGAAAGACTACGCCACCGGGGCGGCGATAAAGTGAGAAAGGCATGGTGGTCGTTTTAGTAAGAACTGGCGGGTTTCACGCTCTGCAAGGCTATCAGGCAGCGAGCGGCAACTCAATGGTAAAAATAGCACCTACCGCATATTTCGATTTTG
>JANOWR010000085.1:0-1994 GCA_031417995.1 Polaromonas sp.
GCACCCAGCATGGTCGCCATCTCAAAACCACCGAAGGCTGCCATCATGTCCAACGGTGCAGTCACACCCGCATGGAAAGCCAACACTTCGCGCAGCACTGCCGTCTTGCGGTCAATGCCTGCGCCATCCAAACCCGTGCCAGCACCCGTACAGTCGGCAATATCCAAATGACATAAACGCGACATAATCAACGACGCTGCAGAGGTATTGCCAATACCCATTTCGCCCAACAAAATCGCATTACCTGGCAGGTTTTTGACAATTGCCATGCCGTTTTCAATCGCTTGCTGACATTCTGCGGCTGTCATGGCTGCGGCGGTGGATGAATCTGCCGTGCCGTTGGCGATTTTTGCGTTTAACAAACCTGCACGTGGCGTTTTGTTGCCGTCCAAAAACTCGTGGTAAAAATCGTGATTGACGCCGCAATCCACCACATTCAAGGCGATCTTGTTGCCCTTGGCCAGCACGCTGACGCAAGCGCCACCGCCTATGAAGTTTTCTACCATCTGCCAGGTGACATCGCTGGGGAAAGCCGAGACACCGCGCGCCGTCAAGCCATGGTCGCCAGCGAACACCAGCATCTGCGGCTGGTCAAGCTGGGGCGATTCTGTGTCCAAAATCTGCCCGAGTTGCAGTGCCAAGCCTTCAAGCTGACCGAGAGAACCTAGCGGCTTGGTTTTGTTGTCGATTTTGTGCAACAGCTTGGCGGTCAAGACTGGGTTGCTGATGTCTTGCAGAGTTGGCAGGGCGAAAGAGGACATGGTTGGTCTTTAAACGTTTCAATTAATAAATGAATGAAGGAAATTCTTCTCGAAATGCTGCTCAATGTAATCAGCCAAGCCGTCAAACACCGAGTCCATAGTCGGAGCGCTTGCACCAAACAGCGCTTGCAGCACGGCTGGGTCTTCAAACATACCGTGCAGGTACAAGCCCAGCACATTGCCAGCGGCGTTTTGCCATCCCAGCGCTTCGGGTAGCACGGCGACCGCAACATCACCGGCTTTGGCCATGGCGGGGTGCTGTGCCGTTTGGCCGTGGTGGATTTCGTAGCCGGCAACATTCACTTTGCTTAACTTAGACCACAAACCGGTCAACGTATCAAACTGAGTGTGCCGATGTTGCACGGTTTTAGCGATTTCAAAACTGGTGACGAGTGGCAGCAACCCGAGTCCAGGCCCATTCCCGTCAATCTGATGCATATTAATCAGCGCCTCGCCCAACATCTGCAAGCCGCCGCAGATGCCGAGTATGACTTTACCTTGTTTCGCATGTTTGGCTATAGCAGCGTCTAAGCCCTGCAAGCGCAGCCAGGCTAAATCTCCGCTGGTGTGCTTGCTGCCAGGGAGGATGACCCAGTCAGCATCAATAATTTCACTCGGGCTACGCACCCACTTGAGACGCACACCGGGCACATTTTTCAGCGCTTGGAACTCGTCTAGGTTGCTGATGCGTGGGTAGGCGATGACTGCGATGGTTGTTGTCACAGCGCCAGAAGCCACGCTTCGGTCATCAAAGACGCCGTCTTCTTCAGGTAGGCCATGCTGCCACCACATCGGCAAGGTGGCGACGACAGGCACACCCGTCATCCCTTGCAGCATCTCAGGCCCGGGTGCAAGCAAGGCAGCATCACCTCTAAACTTGTTGAGCACAAAGCCTTTAATCATCGCTTGCTCGTCTGGCGGCAAGAGCGCAAACGTGCCATACAAGTGGGCAAACGCACCGCCCCGGTCAATATCGGTGACCAACAAACAAGCGGCGTTGGCGGCGACGGCTACGCGCATGTTAACGATGTCGCTGGCTTTGAGATTGATTTCGGCGGGAGAGCCTGCGCCTTCGATGACGACCACGTCGTTCTGTGCCATCAGCTCGTGTAACGCTTGTTGAATCGTCGGCCAAACCCGCTCGCTACGGTCGCGCCACGGGGCTTGGGTCAACTCGTCGTTGACTTGCCCCATTAAAACGACCTGGCTATGGGTGTCGCGCTCGGGTTTGAG